>JAJRZB010000139.1 GCA_024275455.1 Bacteroidota bacterium
ACATTTAATTTCTACTTCCTCATCAGAATTATTTTTTTTAGCAACAGGTGCTTTTCTATCAACCGGGGAAGGTAAATATTCTACTACAAAATCAAGAAAATCAAAAAGTCCGGCTGCTTTTTTAGCAGAAACTGCAAATGCAGGGATTAACGTTCTAGCTATAATTGCATTTTTTAAACCTCTAGAAAAATCTTCGTTACTTAATGTACCTTCTTCAAAAAACTTTTCCATTAAATCTTCTGTTGATTCAGCAACTTTTTCAACTAATTCTTCCCTTAATTTTTCGGCTTTCTCTTTTAATTCCGCCGGGATTTCTTCTTCCGTCACTTTCTTAGATGCAGGATCATGAAAAGTAAATTTTTTCATTTTAATTACATCTATAATAGAATTGAAATTTACACCTTCTTGGCAGGGAAAACTGATTATAGTAACATCATTACTGAGTCTTTCCTTTGCCATTTTTATAGTATTATCAAAATTTGAATGTTCATTATCAAGTTTATTAACCATAATAGCAGCAGGCAATTCTAATTTTTCAACATATTCCCAGCCTGATTCAGTTCCAACTTCAACACCTACGGCACCCTTCAAAACAACAACTGCCGTATCGGAAACATGTAAACTTGCTTTAACTGCTCCAATAAAATCAGAATACCCCGGTGTATCTAATAAATTTACCTTTATGTTTTTCCAAACGAAATGTAAGGGTGAAGCAGCAATTGAAATCTGTCTTTCAATTTCATTAGGGTTAAAATCTGATGTTGTTGTACCTTCTGCAACAGTTCCAATTCTATTAATTTCCCCCGCAGAATAAAGAAGAAATTCGGATATGGAAGTTTTTCCACTTCCGCCATGACCAATAAATGCAATATTCCTAATTGCATCGGGAGTAAAATCTTTCAATATACCTCCGCATTTTATTCAGTTTTTAGCAACTAATTATTAAGTTTATTCCAAAATGCTGAAATACCTTTTGACAATGCACTAACATTGGTCAATAATTCTTGCACAGGGTTTTTATTACCTGAAGATTTCTTTCCAATATAAGCAAAATTTGATACTGTACTTCTAACATTTTGTATTGTTTGACTTATGTCCAATACTCGTTTTTCTGTTTCATTGCTAATATTTGCAGCTTTAGTTGTAATAACATTAACATTTTCTAAAATTGGGTCTAACTTTGTATTTAAGTCAGTTATCTCATCTCTAACTATGTCCAAAGTAGCACTCGTTTTTCTTAAAGTGATTATTAAATAAACGCCCACAACTATTGCAACAATAATTAATACCAGCAAAAAAATATCTATTATGGACATAATTTAAGCTTCTTTTTCAGTTTTATAAGTTTCAACCCCGGCTTTAATAGCACTTTTAAGTTTATCGCCTTCTTTGCCTAATTTTCCTTTGTGGGTTTCAACATAGTCTTTTGTCTTGCCTTTTGCTTCTTCAAGAATTTGTTCAGCTTCAGCCAATAAAGTATCAACTTTCTCTTTTGCTTCAGCAATTAATTTTTCTGATTTTTTCTTTCCATCATTAATTAAAGAATTTGCTTTGCCTCTAGCTTGTTCAATATAATCTTCAGCTTCTCCGAGAAAGTCATCCGATTTATCTCTTAATTCTCCTCTTAACTCTCTGCCCGATTTTGGAGCATAAAGCAGACCAAGCATTGATCCAACTATTGTTCCTGTTAAGAAACCGAGAATCAACCCTCTACTCATTCCATTATCTTCACTCATTTTAACCTCCATTTTATTTTTAACAATTTTTTCTTCCAATTAAATAATAATAAGCCATATATATAAAATCAAGGAGCAAATTGAATCTTAAAAACTATTTAGTAAAATTCTATAGATATTCTATTATTCTAACTCGGTTTTGTTCCTTTTTAATTCAGAATTTAACTCTCCCGTTAACTTTAATTCTCCTAATTTCAGTTTTTTAGTTTTTAAGAAAATCATTAGTCCGATAAAACCAAAAATAACTGACAACCAGAGAGTAAAAAAACGCATTAAAATAACCGATGCCGCTGAATCACTAATACTAATGCCCTTCGACACTAATAAGAATGTTAATGAACCCTCTGTTGCTCCGATACCTCCCGGCAGCATACTAATAGCCCCAAATAATATTGATGTCACATAATTTGCAGTTGTCCAAAAGACAGAGATATCGATTATAAAATTACTTAGAATTATGTAAAAACCAAAGGATTCAAATATCCAGGCAATAATACTCAGAAAAATCATAAAAAAATATGATTTTAAGTTAAAAAGAGGACTAGAATTGTTTACTATTTCGTTTATCGAATCTGAATATTTTTTTAAAAAAGGCAGTTTGCTAAAAAAAGAAATTAAAATTCTATAAAACTTTTTGTTTACAAAAATTACAGATACCAAGGTTGCAAAAACTAAACTTATAAAAGCCATTAGAAATGATTTATTGTAAAGAATTATACCTGCAAGCCAAACAATAATTAAAGCTAAAAACTCGGTAATTCTTTCTGCAAAAACAATCGGTAAGGTTCTGCTAATTTTTATGTTGTAATCTAATTTAATAGAATATGATTTTATTATTTCACCCCATTTACCGGGACTGATGCTCATAATAAGTGAAGCTGTAAAATATAAAAATGAATCTCTTAAAGTAATAGGCAAATGTAATAATTTAACATAAAAATGCCATCTCATAAACTTTAAGAACAATACAAAAAGCGATATTATTAGAACAAGAACTAATGTTGAGAACGGGAAATTTGAGATTAAATAAACAACTTGATGAAAATCGGAGGCAAAAATTAAAATCAATATTACAGCTAAAGCAATAAAAACACTAACGAGAATATTTTTTTTAAGTCCCTTATTCAATTTTCAAATAATCTTTATAAGTGATTTATAAATTTTAGACATCGGAAAACCTAAAACATTATAATAACATCCTTCAATTTTTTCAACAAATACTACACCATAATCATCTTGAATACCGTAAGCACCGGCTTTATCTAAGGGACTGCCGGTTTTAACGTAATCATTAATTTCTTTTTCTTCCAATTTTCTAAAAAAAACTTTTGTTTTCGAATAATCAATAATTTTTGTACCCAAATTTTTATTTACAATTGCAAAACCCGTATACACAAAATGATATTTACCGCTTAATAATTTTAAAATTCTCTTTGCATCATGTTTGTTTTTTGGTTTTCCAATTATTTTCCCTTCTAGAACTACAATTGTATCAGCAGTAATTACAATTCCACTTTTAATTCTTCAAAGTGCCTCCTCAGATTTTTGCTTTGCAATTTGCTTAACATTTTTAACAGGTGAATAAGAAATATTTATTCTTTCATTAACATCAATATCCAAAACATTCAACTTTACACCCATCAAGTTCAACATTTTTTTTCGTCTTGGAGATTTTGAAGCTAAATAGATTGGATATTTAGATTTTATCATTAATTAGGAAGTTGAATAGAGAGAAATTGTTTATCTGAATAAAGCTTTAATACTTCCCCAAGTTCTTTTTACACTGGATACTCCCGAATGAGTTACGAAAGTATACATTGAGTTAGATCTGATACCATCTTGGTCAACAACTACTAAGCCGTATGAGTAAAAAGAATCTGTAGTTTTATAAGCATTTTCATCTATGTAGGTATATGTAGAGTTATCACCTTTTGCGGGAATAATAGCAATTGTGCTAAGGTGATCTTTATCCGGTCCCCTTAAAACTTCATATTGCTTAACATTTTGTTCGCTGGAAGATTGCCAGGTAAGGATAATGTTGTCACCATCACTATCGGCAACAAAAAAATTTATTATTGCTCCGCCAAAAATTAGTGATGATGTTAGAATAATAATAAATAGCGATTTCGGTACGTATTTCATATTCTTAAAATAATTCAAAAAATCCTTTTTTGCAAGAAAGTTTTTAATAAAAATAGTCGGAAATTTTATTTCTTCTAATAAAATGCTTTCTATAAAAATAAGCAAGAGAAAAAGTCAGTTATTCATTATCGAAAAACAGTTAATAATTTTGAGAAATAATTCAAATATAACTTTATAGCATAAAAAATTGTAATTATGACCTTGTTTAAGTCTTGACTTTAGTTTACTATTATGATAATTTATTGTTTAATATAATTCATCTCAAAATGGAGGGCACATGAGAAAAATTTTTACTTTAACTTTTTTACTCTTAATTTTAATATTTAGTACAAATTTTGCACAAACTTTTGACGGTGAATGGTCAGTTGATTATGTTACCTCTGATAGTCCAGACTCAGCGAACAGTATTGGCCAAAGAGTTATTTCTGTTACCACAATTGAAGAGAATTCTTTTGTTGCATTAGTTAATAGAGGAAGTGCAAATGCTTATTATTTAGTTGGTTTTAGAAATGCCGGCATCAACCAAGGTAGGTTAGGTACATATCCTTATCCGGCATCTGATTTTCAAACAAAGTGGATTGATTTCTTCTCACAAGAATTTGTTTTCGATGCTAATGACTTAGCTTCTAAAGGAAACTTTATATATGTTGCAAACAATGAAGCCCCAACCCATAGTGTATTAGTTTTTGAGTTTAAAGAGGATAGCATTTATTCTTATCCTCAACGTTTTAGTTTAGGCGAATATATTTGGGGTATTGATATTGACGGCAGTGGAAGAGTATACGTAACAAAAACCGGAGATTCATTAAATGCCGGTTCTGTTGTCGTTTTAGATAACCCGGATAATGCTCCTGCATGGTCTGCCGGTGGAAATACCGGAACAATTTTAACAGAGTTCACTCTTCCGGATATTGGACAACCGCGTGGAATAACAGTTAATAATGAAGGAACGATAATTTATGTAAGTAACTATGACGAAAATAAAGTTTATTGCTTTGTTGGTGATCCAATAAATGGTTACTCGTTGTATGACGGTTTTAATTTTACTGTTGATAGCGAGTTTCAAACTTCAGGAGCTTTAATTTCTGTTGGCCCTTTTGGACTACAGTTAATGCCTGATAAAAATCTATTATTTGTTACACATGATGCAAATTTTAGCGGTGGTGATGCTTATGAATACGGCAGAATTTATATTGCTAATCCAAATACCGGCGAAGTTTTAGATACAGTTAATATTGCTGAATGGAATTTTTCTGTAGAAGGTCAGTACGATAACCATAATCCTGAAAATAAGGCTTCCGGTTATGCTTCAAATTATGCCGTGGATTTTGATGAAAAATATAACCTCTATTCATCTTGCTGGAGAGGTTGGACTGCAGAAAAGTGGGTTTACTCCGGTGAGTTACCTACTATAGAAATTCTGATAACAAGTATTGAAAAAAGTAGCAGTAAAATTCCGGATAATTTCTCTTTAGAGCAAAATTATCCGAACCCGTTTAATCCGTCAACTACAATTAAGTTCAATTTAAATAAAGCTCAAAATATTTCGCTCAGTATCTATGATATAAACGGGCAATTAATTACAGATTTAATAAAATCTTCAGATTTTTCAGCCGGATCATACAAAATTACATTTGACGCTAGTAATTTATCATCCGGAACTTATATTTACAGATTAAGAACTCAAAACAATGTTATCGCTAAAAAAATGACATTATTAAAATAATTTCACTAACTAACTATAGGAGTTACATATGAGAAAAAAACTTTTTACTTTATTTGTACTACTAAGTCTGTCAAGCAGTCTTATTTATGCTCAAGGACAAACTTTTGCACGTAGTACTCTAATTGATCCCCCGACTATGTTCGGTTCCGGATTTGGTGCAACCGTATCCGGTGTGGATTTAGACGGTGATGGAAAAGTTGAAATCTATTCTGTTAATGGTATGTCAGATTATAACAATGGTGACGAATACCCGCAAATTATTAAATATGAAAATAATGGCGGCACTTGGGATTCTGTTTGGGCAGCATCTTTCCCTGATGAAAGACAAAACACTTGGGCTGCTTTAACCGTTGGTGATCTTGATGGCGACGGCAAAAAAGAAGTTATTTGGGGTTATACAAATAGTTTCGGTACAAACGTAACTCCACCAAGAATTGTAGTGTTTGAAGCTAATGGAGATGATCTTCTCGGAATTAGCGATGGATCCGGAAATTTCATTCCTAATACTTCTTGGGATATGGATGTTCCTGCTTCAACAAATATGCGTCCTTTAAAATGGAAAGCATTTGATATTGACGGCGATGGAACTGAAGAAGTAATTTTTGCCGAAAGACGTGACTATTATAACTTCGGTATAATTTCCGTTAGTGATGTTCCTGATGGAGGTACTGGTTCAGAAGTATGGACAATGGAATTTAATGCTACCACTGAATTGTACAACCAATTTGTAAGAAGTGCACAAGTAGACCCTGCAGAAATCGGTTTCCCGGGTGGAATTGGTGATGTGCTTTCCGGTATTGATCTTGATAAAGATGGACTAATGGACGCTTATGTTATCAATGATAATACAAATGACACTTTTGATGATGAATTAAGACCTAAACTTATGAAGTTAGAATTAGTTAAAGGTGCATGGGTTCCAAGATGGGAATCAGATGTAGGAGATATTATTCCTAAACAAAATACTTGGCCAAAACTTAAATATGCCGATTTGGATAATGACGGTAAAGAAGAAGTTGTTTGGTTAATAGTAAATAACCTTGGTGGAGATCCTGCCCCTTCAAGAATAGCAGTTTATGAAGTTGCTGGTGATTCTTCTGATGTAATGGGTATTGATGATGGTTCTGGAAATCCAATGCCTAACTCATTGTGGGATATGGGTGTTCCTGAAAGTGTTGAAATGCGACCTCAAAATGTAGAAATTTTTGATATAGATGGTGATGGAGTTGATGAAGTACTATTCTCTGAAAGAAAAGATTATTACCTTTGGGGTGTAGTAAGTGTCGATGATATACCTGATGCTGGTGGTGGCACTGAAACATGGACAGTTGAAGCTGCTGGTACCGGTGCAGGAACTGGAGGCAGTGTTTATAGCGATATGGCTGTAATGAATGGAAATATGTATGTACTGGATTGGAATGGCGATATAACAAAAGTATCCTATACAGGTGGTGCTTATACAAGTTCAATCATTCAATCCGGAGTTCCTTTATGGTCATTTAAGAGTATGCAGACTGTTGATATTGATGGCGATGGAACTGAAGAAATTATAGCCGCTAATTACAGTACAGGTGGTCAAATATTCTTATTTACAGAAGACGGTGATACATTATCAATTAGCCAAATTGGTAATGGTTCTAATATTGGAATTACCAGAGCTCCCTGAGGTGGTGCAGGTGATATTGATAATGACGGTATGTTAGATTATATTATTGGTGGACGTGGAACAGATGTAATTGGACGTTTGGAATACATGGGTGGACCAATTACTGATTCAACCAGTTATGAATTAACTGTATTAGATCAAGGTTCTGCTCCCGGACCAGGATTAGGTAATTATGAAGTTATTCATCTATTTAACATTGATGGTGATGCTGCTGATGAAGTTTTCTATACCAGTGCTTACCAACGTGGTTTAGATAATGGTGTTACCTATCCCCTAGTTATTGGGCATTATAGCGATACTTTAACTGCCGATGCAGGAAGAAGATGGGATATGACAATTGCTAATGGTGCTGCACATTTCTTTAATGGTGGTGGCGATATACAATCTGTTTATTTTGAAGATGGAAGCTATAAAGTAACTCAATCACAGCCTGGTGTTGTTAACGGTGCTTTCTTAACTGCTTCACCTTATGATGTTGATGGTGACGGTGTTGAAGAAATATTTGTTGCTAACTGGTATGATGCAAAAGTTACATTATTAACTTGGAAATTCGGTTTTTGGACTTCAACAGAGATCTATGATTTTACCAATGTAGGCGGCAATAGATTAAATGGTGGTGCAGTTGGTGATTTAGATAACGATGGTTTTGTTGACTTTGTATTTGGATCAAGACAATCAACTCCAAATGCTCAAATTTACAGAGTTGAGTATAAAGGTGGTGATTTAATGGATATGAACAACTGGAGAGGAGAAGTTATTGATCAGGAATTAATGGCAACACATACTCAATATGAAGTTGTTAATCTTGAAAACTTAGATGACGATCCTGAACTTGAAGTTCTTTATACTTCAGACTATGCTCGCGGACCTAATACAGGTTCAGATCCTCAAGTTCCAATAGTAATTTTAAATGTTAATATTGTTGAATCTACACCTATAGCTGATGTGAAAGTTGATGGAGACGGAAACTTTGTTCCAGATAATATGGGTAATGAATATACTATTCAAGCAGTTGTTACTTCTCCTGATTATCAAGGTACAAGACTTGAAATTTATGTTCAAGATGCAACAGCCGGAATTCAAATTAGTTCTTCAAATGATTCCGGTATGGTATACAATGTTGGTGACCTACTTCAAATTACCGGTACTGTTGGACAATACAGAGGTATGACACAATTAAGTGTTGCTGATCCAACAGCTGATATTCTTGTACTTGGTCAAGGAACTGTTCCCGAGCCTAAAAAACTAAGTGTTGAAGAATGGCTTGAAAATGCAGAAATGTATGAGGGTTCTTTAATTAAATTCAACGGATTAACCAAGGTTGAAGGAGATTGGCCAGGTGGAGTAAGTTTTGGAAACTTCGTTTTTAGTAATGGAGTTACAGAATTTACCTTTAGAGTTGATTCGGATACCGACATTGATGAAAATGTTGAACCTGTTTATCCTATAAATTGCGTAGGTATTTCCGGACAATATACAAGTGCCGATCCTGCTAATAACGGATATCAATTACTACCAAGATTCTATACTGATATTGTACAAGATGTACATGTCCCACCGAATCCTAACTTTGCTTTATTAACTCCTGGAGATGGTGTTGAAATTACAATTGCCGATTCAGCAGATACATGGGATTTCGTATGGAACCATGCAGTTGATTTGAATAACGATCCAATTTTATATCAATGGTTTGTTGTTGGAGATGCATTTGTAAGTGGTCCTTTAACAGATACTATGTATACAATTTCAGCTATGGATGTTATTGGAGCAATGGGCGGTGCAGATTCATTATCGATTCAATGGAGTGTTAGAGCAAAAGGTGCTGAACAAGACTTTGTTGCTTCAGTAGATACTTTTACTGTAACATTTGTTAATTTGTTGGTAGGTGTTGAAGAAACTATTCCTAATAAATTCTTTGTTGACCAAAACTATCCTAATCCGTTTAACCCTTCAACTACTATTAGGTTCGGTCTCCCTGAACAGATGAAAGTTGACTTAAGGATTTATGATATTTTAGGTAGACAAGTTGCTACATTAGTTAATAGTGAAACGTTAGGTGCAGGAACTTATACTTTTAACTTTAACGCTTCTAGCTTAGCTAGTGGAACTTATATCTATAGATTATCTACAGATAATAAAGTTATCACTAAAAAAATGTTATTGCTGAAATAAGCGATTAAAACATTTTTACATTTTAAGCCGGGCATTTTTGTCCGGCTTTTTATTTTTAAACTTATTTCCAATTTGTTTACAATTTGCTTAATATTTAGTAATTTTTAATATTAAGAGTTCAGAATCCTTTAAAATAAGGTGAATTGTTTTGACAGCACAAGAAGAAATCAAATTCCTAATTAATACACACGGGATTAAACAGAACTGGCTTGCAAAAAAATTAGGTCTTAAGCCTCAAACTTTTTCTTATCTACTTAACGAAAGTTCAAAGTTCGATGAACATCTTTATCAATCCATAAAAGATATTTTGGAAAACAATGAACAAGAACTGGATATTTTTAACGGTTTAGGCGAAACTAATTATGATCTTTTTGCAGATGAAAAATTAAGAATTGGTATTGGCGGCAGAATTAGAATATTTGCTAAAAGAAAATACGGAACACTTAAAAAACTTGCCGAAGCAATGGCCATTTCCCCACAACAACTTCATCAATATATAAGCGGAAAAAGAGAACCCGGCTCTAGAATTTTACTAAAACTTTTAAAACTCGGTTGTGATATTAATTGGTTGCTAAGTGGTTCAGAATCATTAGAATCTTTTAAGATTGATAAACTTGAACGCGAATTAAATAAATTACAAGAAAATTTAAACCAAATTTCTAACTTGGTAAAAAATAAAAATCATTAACTTTTTTTTCGACTGCCGGTGATTTTTAAAATATATTTTGACAAAAGAAAAAATAAGTTGTATACTTGCAACTTGAAATGAACAATAATTATAAACATAACGCAACTAAGAAGCAAAGCAAGAAGGCTAAGAAATGCCTTACTTAAGTTGGGTTATGTTATAACATAAATTATATTATTAAAAAAGCCCTTCTTAAGTAAGGGCTTTTTTAGTATATATAATCTCCACTTACACATCACTACAAAACTAAAAATAGCTCCTGCTTGAGAAGATAAATCTCAAACTATATAAAAGGAGTTAATAATGAACAATATAACTTGCCCGATTTGCGATGCAGAACTACAATTTCAAAATGATACCGTTGTAGGAGAAATTATTATCTGTGATGATTGCGGAAGTGAACTGGAAGTAATTTCACTCGATCCACCATCTGTTGAAGAAGCCCCGATGGAAGAAGAAGATTGGGGGCAATAATGGTTGAAATTCTTGATTCAACTTTACGCGAAGGTGAACAAACTCCGGGCGTATATTTTGATAATCATGTAAAACTTGCCATAGCCGAATTGTTAGACAAAATCGGAATCAATTACATAGAAGCAGGTCATCCTAAAGTAACATCGGAAATTCATCAAGCTGTAAAGTTACTTTCGCATCGCGGATTAAATACAAATATTGCTGCACATTCACGATTGGTAAAATCGGATATTGATTTAGCTTTGGAATGCGAGGTTGATTTTATCGGTATTTTTTATTCGGTTACAGATGACAGACTAAGTGATGTTTTTAAAACGGATATAAATAAAGTTGCCGAAAAAATCTACGAATCAATATCCTACGCAAAAAAACGGAATCCTAATGTAATTATACGTTACACACCGGAAGATACAGTAAGGTCTGATTTCAATAAAGTTATTACCGCTTCCGTTGCTGCTGTTGAAGCCGGAGCGGATGTAATTAGCATTGCCGATACTACTGGATTTATGTCCCCCGGAACGAAAAACAACATGTATGATTATGTAAAAAATCTAAGAGAATCTTTACACAAAAAAAACTTACATCCTAAAATTGCTGTTCATTGTCATAACGACCAAGGACTCGCTTTGGCGAATGCTTTGGATGCTTACAGAGCCGGAGTTGATATAATTGATGCAAGTGTTATGGGACTTGGCGAAAGAGCCGGCATTGTTGACCTTGCTCAACTTCTTGTTGTGCTCAATTTAAATCATAATGAAAAGCAATGGGACTTATCATATTTATCAGAATTGTATAAACTTGTATCTTTTCATTCCGGTATTCCAATTCCTGCCAACTTCCCTATCATAGGAGAAAATGCTTTCACACATTGTGCCGGTGTTCATACACATGCTGCGGCAATAAATCCAATGCATTACGAACACTTGAACCCTGAACTTGTAAATAGAAAACGTAAATTTTCTCTAGACCATATGTCAGGTATTGCTTCTCTGAATTTTGCTCTAAACCAATTAGGAATAAATAATTTATCTAAAAAATAAAAACTCGAAATACTTAATGAGATTAAAAGAATAGGACAAAAAGGTAGAACAATTGAGTTATCAGAATTAACACTGATTATTGAATCAGAAAAACTCATTAATAAAAAACAAATTAGGAATTAATTACTTAAGGAATACCCACTATGCATATAGGATTTTTACATTCAATTTTAAGAAAAGATGAAAAACTACTTTTGGCAGAATTTGCAAAAAGAAAAAATGTTGAACTTGAAATGATTGATGATAGAAAATTAGTCTTTGATATTTCCCAAAATCAATTAAATGTTGATTCCATTATTGAACGAAGCATCAACCACAGCAGAGCATTTCATGCAATTAGAATTTTTGAGAGTTATGGAATTAAATGTTTTAATGACGGTGAAGTTGCAAGAATTTGCGGTGATAAATTATTAACATCAATCGCTTTGGAAAGCCAAAATGTACCTCAACCAAAAGTTATGGTTGCTTTTACAGAAGAATCCGCTTTGGAAGCAATTGAAAAAATAGGTTATCCGGTTGTACTTAAACCAGCTGTAGGTTCTTGGGGAAGACTTCTTTCAAAAGTAAACGATAAAGACGCTGCCGAAGCAATACTTGAACATAAAGCAATTCTCGGTTCTTATCATCACTCGATTTTGTACATCCAAAAATATGTTGAAAAACAAGGACGTGATATTCGCAGTTTTGTTGTCGGAGATGAATGTATTGCCGCAATTTACAGAACATCCGAACATTGGATTACCAATACGGCTAGAGGTAGTGTTGTCACAAATTGCCCTGTTACAAATGAAATTGCCGAACTTTCAATAGAAGCTGCCAAAGCTGTCGGCGGTGGTATAGTTGCTATTGATTTATTTGAAACTAACGAAGGTCTTCAAGTAAACGAAGTAAACTATACAATGGAATTCAAAAACAGTATAGAAACAACCGGTGTAAACATTCCGGCAAAAATTGTTGATTACGTTATAAATAACACTGAGGTTAGATAATGGATAAACTTCAAGTTACAATTGTCGGTGGTTCCGGTTACGTTGGGGGAGAATTACTCCGCTTACTTCTATTTCACAAAGGTGTGGAGGTTAAACAAGTAACATCGGAACGTTTTGTCGGGAAACCGATATCCAAAATTCACCCGAATTTACGAGGTATTTCCAAACTAACTTTCTCTTCAATTTCTGAATTGGAAAATTGCGATACGGTTTTTCTCTGTTTACCTCACGGAAATTCAAACAAAACAATTCAAAATTACGCTTCACTTGCAAATCAAGTAATAGATTTAAGTGCTGATTTTAGAATTAACAATGACGCTTTGTATAAAGTCTGGTACGGAAACTCAAGAGAAAATTCCGAGTATAAAAATAAATTCGTTTATGGTATTCCCGAACTCCACCATGAAGAAATGAAAACCGCAAAATTTATTTCAAGTGCAGGATGCAATGCCACTACTGTTATTCTTGGTCTGTATCCTTTTTTCAAAGAAAACCTTGTTGAAATTGATAGAACCGTTTCAGAAGCAAAAGTAGGAACAAGTGAAGGAGGAAACAGTTTTTCCGAAGCAAGTCATCATCCGGAAAGAAGCGGTTCCATTCGTTCTTATAAACCTGTACGTCATCGTCACACTGCGGAAATGATTCAAGAACTTTCTTTTTTCGGTGAACCTCAAATACATTTTCAGCAACTTCAATTGAAATGATTCGCGGAGTTTTGGCAACTTCACATATCTTTCTTAAAAAGGATTTGCAAGAAAAAGACATTTGGAAACTCTATAGGAAATATTATTCCAATGAACCGTTCATTAGAATCGTAAAAGAACGAGACGGAATATATCGATTTCCCGACCCAAAAATTTTAATCGGTACAAACTACTGCGATATCGGATTCATGAAAGATCCGAAATCAAATAGAGTTGTAATAATATCGGCTATTGATAATCTTATGAAAGGTGCAGCCGGACAAGCAGTTCAAGCTTTCAATATTTCTAATAACTTTGATGAAAAAACGGGACTTAGCTTCCCAGGTTTTCACCCGATTTAGTGAGATTAAAATGTGTAGAATATTATTCGCAAAAGAAACAAATAGTTTTAATGTAACCAAGTACCTTCTTCCCTTTTCTAAAATGTGCAAAGAAAGTAAAGAATATCAAGGGCACGGTTGGGGCTTTTCATATCTTGAAAATAATAGATGGAAAACCTTAAAACAAATTGAACCGATTTGGGAATCTGTTTTTCCGAAAAATATTATTTCCAATCAACTTGTTATTCACACAAGAAGTGCTTTTGAAGACAAAGGAATTGTTATTGAAAATAATATGCCTTTCGGAAATGAAGAAACCGTATTCGCTTTTAACGGAGAACTTAGGAAAACAAAACTGAACATAGAAGGAAGAATAGGAGCGGAAAAGATTTTCAATTTTATAAATAGATTGAAAAAAGAAAATTATTACGATGCAATTAAGCGTGCCGTTAAAATAATAAACAAGCGAACAGAATACGTAAGAGCAATGAATTTTATAATATCCGAAACAAATGAAACATTCGTGTATTCAGACTTTAACGAAGATGCCGAATATTTTACACTTCAACAGTTAAGTGATAAAGACAAAAAAATAATTTGTTCACAAAAACTTGCCGAACTTGGAAATAATTGGGAAGCAATACCAACAAAAGAAATAAGGATAATCAAATGATAATAATAAAAATTGGCGGTGGAGAAAAAATAAATATTAAAGGAATAATATCCGAACTACATTTGTTGAAAGATAATTTCATTATTGTTCATGGAGCAAACCATTTAAGAAATGAATTAGCAACTAAGTTAGGAGCGAAAATCAAGACAGTAACTTCAGTCAAAGGTTTCAGTAGTGTTCTTTCAGATGAAAGTTTAATTGACTTACAGTTAATGGCATATGCAGGGTTAAAGAATAAACGTATTGTTGAACTATGCCAACAACAAGGAATAAATGCGATAGGTCTTACCGGTTTAGATGGCAAGCTAATAAAAGGGAAACAAAACAAAGGAATAAGAATACGTGAAAACGGAAAATTAAAAATCATACGTGATAATTCCGGTAAACCTTTTGAAATAAACACCGAATTATTAACATTACTTCTTGAAAACGGTTACACACCGGTAATTACCGTTCCTATAATTTCCGAAGATGGGAAAGCTTTAAACTCCGAGAATGATGATATTGTCAGTTTACTTTCCAACTCATTAAAAGCGGAAAAAGTAATTCAATTTATTGAAGCAAAAGGACTACTTGCAAATCCAGCAAAAGAAGAAAGCTTAATAAAATATTTAAGTAAAGCGGAACTACTTCAAAAAGTTGAAACAAGCGAAGGAAGAATAAAACGAAAACTATATGCAATTCAAAAATTATTTACAAATCCGAATATGGAAGTAATAATTTCAGACGGACGAATAGAAAACCCGGTAACTGAAATTCTAAATAACGGAGGAACCATAATAAAATGAGTAATCTAAAAGAGATTCAAGAACAATATGAATTTGACGTTTACGGTAAAAGAGGCATTCTAATTGAACGTGGAGAAGGTGCTTATGTTTTTGACAGCAACGGGAATAAATATTTGGATTGTGCTGCCGGTATTGGCGTAGCAAGTGTTGGGCATGCCAACAAAGAAATAACAGATGCAATTTATAATCAACTTCAACGTATTTCCGTTGTGCCCGGAATGTTTTATAACAATATGAAAGCACAACTGTTACAAAAGTTATCCGAAATTACTTCTCCTAATTTAAAACGTACTTTCCTAACTAATTCCGGGACTGAAAGTATTGAAGGAGCAATAAAATTTGCAAGATACACAACCGGCAAAACCGATTTTGTTTGTGCTATGAAAAGCTTACACGGAAGAACAATGGGAGCACTTTCGGCAACTTTTAAGAAACAATACAAAGATGATTTTCTTCCTTTGGTAGATGGATTTTCTTTTGCTCCGATGAACAATTACGAAAAGTTCATAGAAAAAGTTACATCCAAAACCGCCGGTATTATTTTAGAATTAATTCAAGGTGAAGGCGGTGTTAATATTGCAGAAAAAGAATTTGTAAAAAAGATACGAGACTACTGTACACAGAACAATTTAATTTTAATAATTGACGAAGTACAAACCGGATTCGGACGTACAGGTAAAATGTTTTCTTACAAATATTATAATATTCATCCAGATATTCTTTGTGTTGCAAAAGCAATGGGCGGAGGTATTCCGGTCGGTGCAATAATTTGTGATAATAAAATTAAAATTCCTTTAGCCAAACACGGTTCAACATTTGGTGGAAACCCGATAGCTTCTTCGGCAGCATTAGCAACAATTAAATTTATTGAAGAAAATAATTTAGTTGATAATTCTAAAATACTTGGAGCTAAACTTCTTGAAAAATTGAAAGGAATTGAAAACTCCAAAATAAGAGAAGTACGCGGTTTGGGACTTATGATTGCAATTGAACTAAAAGAAAAAGTAAAACCTTACATGCAAAAATTATTAGATGAAGGAATAATAGTTCTCTCAGCAGGCATTACAGTTTTACGATTACTACCACCCTTGGTTGTTACAGAGGAAGATATTGAACTAATAGTAGAGAAGATTGAAAAGGTTTTAAGGTAATAAGATTTACAACTCATAAATATTTTTTACCTTGAAATTTTTTCTATCAGTTGAATTTATAATTTTTGGTTTAAGTTAAACTCTGTTTCCAAACTTTTTAAAATTTAGATTTCAAGCTTAGTAAATATTTTTAACTTTGTTCCAAATACCATAACTTATCAAAATCAGAGAACCAAAACCAATGCTAAACCATATTTGAAATTTATCGAATGATAAATCATATTGAGTAATATCTCGGGTAATAATAAGCGGGAATGCATAAGGAAAATATCCAAGATACTTCCATTGAAATAAGGCTATGACTGCAGTTGCACCTAAAACTCCAACTCCTATTGGTACAATAAAGTTTTTGTAATGTAAGCTGATTACAAACTGGATAGCAAAAATAATAAGAGATGATACATAAAATTTTGCAATTATTATCGCAATCATTATATGTGTATTATAATTTGCAAAAGGAATATCCGGATAAATCATCCATAATAATAATGCTTCTAAATAAAACAGTCCATAATAAAATAGTATGGAAACTGTTACCAAAAGTAAGCTGCTTGTTAATTTAGCCATATAAATATAAGTACGAGGAATTGGCAAAGCATTTAAATGTTGCCAGCCATCTGCTTGATGATCAAAATTATTAATCAAAAAAGTAATAAGAGTAATTAACATCGTATATAAAAGAATAGCCCAAAATTGTATTGAGTTTAATAGTATTGCAATCCAAGGATTAGACTCATTTTTTGTTAACAAGTGCGGATAATTATAGAAAATCATAAATGAAATAAAGGTAATAAAAACCGGAGCAATAATTACAGTAAGTGACGTTAAACTTTTACTGATTTTTAACATTTCTGAAAGAAAAGCTCTTTTAAAATAGATAAATTTATTTGCCATTATTATTCTTCTCCATCGGTTACTTCTAAAAAGAGTTCTTCTAAAGTTTTTCTTTTTCCATAACATTCATACAGTTCTATTCCATTAGTAATAAGCTGACGGTTGATATTTGCAATTGTTTTTATATTACTGATATTTACAAGTAGCTTATTATTATTAATTCTTTCCGGAGAAAACTTTTTGAGTAAAATCATTGCTAACTCTATTTTGTTCAATTCAAGAATATAACTGCCTTTGTCTTTAGCTTTGAACGATTCTATTGAACCA
>JAJRZB010000140.1 GCA_024275455.1 Bacteroidota bacterium
AAAAAGTTTAATGAGGTTGTTCAAAAATATAATACTGCTATTAGAAGAGTACCGGGTAATATTATCGCCGGTTTTACCGGGTTTATCCCGAAACAATATTTCAAATCTGTTGCCGGTTCCGAACAGGCACCAAAGGTTGAATTTTAGTATATTAAAAATTTCTTAAAACTTTTTATTCTTTTTATTTCCGTTAATATTGTTTTTGCTCAAGAAATTCCTGTGTTAAAAAAATATGCAACGGATTATACAAAAACACTAACCAATGAACAGATTAATTACCTGGATAAAGCTTTACGTACTTTTGATGATTCCACATCCAACCAAGTAGTGTTTTTTATGAATAAGTCTCTTAACGGCTACCCGATAGAAATGTTTACCAATGAAGTTGCAGAGAAAAATGGAATTGGTACAAAAGAAAATGATAATGGAGTTCTATTCTATGTAGCCAAAAATGATAGAAAAATGAGGATAGAAGTCGGGTACGGATTGGAAGGAGCCTTGCCGGATGCACTGGCAAGTTCAATAATAAGAAATGATGTTGCACCTTACTTCAAAAAGAATATGTATTATGAAGGGATTGTTTCGGGGTTAAACGGAATTCTATCTGCCACTAAAGGAGAATATAAGGGAAAAGAAAGAACCGGAGATGAGCAAAAACTACCTATTGGATTTATAGTTTTTATAATATTTATGATTTTTATGATGCTCTCCCGCAGAGGTGGAGGCAGAGGCGGCAGAGGTGGATTTATTTACTATGGAGGAGGCTTAGGCGGGTTAGGAAGTGGCTCTTCCGGCGGATTGAGCAGCGGTGGATTTGGTGGTTTTAGCGGTGGAGGTGGTTCGTTTGGCGGTGGCGGCGCTAGCGGAAGCTGGTAATTTATAAAATAATACTTATTTATCTTGATATTAGATTTTTGATTTCTTATAATTGGATATGATATGATTGATATTTCGGTAGGAATTAAATTATTTAATGAAAGTGATTATTTTTCTGCCCACGATTTTTTTGAAGATTTATGGATGAATGCTGATCATAATGAAAAAGAGTTCTTTCAAGGATTAGTTCAAATTTCAGTTGGCTGCTATCATCTAATTTGTGGTAATATGAAAGGAGCGGAAAGTCAATTAACCAAAGGGAAAAATAAATTAATTAAATTTGAACCTAACTTTTATAGAATTGATTTAGTAACATTAAATAGTAAAATAAATTTTTTGTTGAAAAATTTAACGCATTTAGAAATAACAAATAAAATACCAATAATAGAATTAACTACTTAACTAAACTTTATTAGGAGCAAAGTTATGGCTATAATGATAACTGACGAATGCATAAATTGTGGTGCATGTGAACCTGAATGTCCGAATACTGCTATTTATGAAGGCGGAAGTGAATGGACCTTAGCCGGCAATACTTATGGCGAAGGTGATGCTGCTCCTTCAGGAGCAGAAGGTTTTTACTCAGATGAATTTTTCTACATAGTACCTGATAAATGTACCGAATGTAAAGGTTTCCATGATGAACCTCAATGTGCGGCTGTTTGTCCGGTTGATTGCTGTGTACCAGATCCGAATCACGAGGAATCTGAAGAAGATTTACTAAAGAAAAAAGATTATCTTGATCAATTAGAAAATAGATAAGATTATTTACGTGTTAATTAAAACCGTGTAGGATTTTTCTGCACGGTTTTTTTATTTTAAAGTTTATACAACATTAAGAAATTCGGAATTTTTTCTATAAATATTGATAAAAAGAACAGCTTAGATTTAATAAAAAGATTCACAGCTTTAAGTCCCCTCTTGAGAGGGGATTTAGGGGTGTGTTTAAAAAAAGTAATATTTAACTTTTCAATCAAATTTAGGTGTATATTTAGTTTCTTATCTTCGGTTTCTTTTACATAATATATTTAAATAAACCTTTTTATCACTTTAAAAAAATATTATTACCTATCCCTTTTACTTTAGCCTTATATTTAAGAATGATAAGATTCTATCTTTATTATGCAATTTAATTTCTTCTGTCTTTATTATCTATCCAATTTTCAATAGTTTTTATTACTCCATCGAGATTATAATAAATCTCACTTTCATCAAAGCGAAGAAAATTAATTCCGCTTTTTTCAATTTCTTTTTCTCTCATTAAATCTTTTTCCTCATTTCCATAGTGACTTTCCCCATCTATTTCAATAGCAAGTAAGAGTTCACTACAATAAAAATCTACAATATAGTTGCCAATTGGTTTTTGTCTGTGGAAGTCATAGTTTTTTAATTGTCTTCCCTTCAGATAGTTCCACAGTAAAACTTCGGATTTTGTACTGTTGTTCCTTAGTTTACGTGCAAGTTGTTTTAGTTTTGGGTTGTATGGAATTATTTTTCTTCTTGACATTTAACACACCCCTAAATCCCCTCTCAAGAGGGGACTTTTAATAAAATATGGAGATTTTATTAAAATTTTATTTAACCTTTAAAATATCTTAATATTATGTTTAAATAAAGGAGATAAAAAAATATTTATAGATTGCTATATTATAGATATTAAATGTTGAGCTAGTGCAGAATTCTTCTAATGTAAAATATTCGGAATAAAAACTATGCAAATAGGTAAATACAAAATATCAACTCTTAATACCGGTACTTTCGGCTTGGATGGCGGGGCGATGTTCGGAATAATACCAAAACCGTTATGGAATAAAACTAATCCGGCTGATGAAAAAAATAGAATTCAGTTAGGAGTAAGGTGTTTACTTCTCCAATCAGACTCGAAAAAAATTATTGTTGATACCGGTATGGGAAATAATTGGGATGATAAATTTATTTCAATTTATAATGTTGATCAGCAGAAAAATAATCTAATAAAATCTTTGGATAAAAAAAATATTAAACCGGAAGAAATTACAGATGTAATTTTAACTCATCTTCATTTTGATCATACCGGAGGTTCCACAAAATTAGAAAACGGAAAATTACTTCCTGCTTTTTCCAATGCAAAATATCATGTTCAAAAAAAACATTATGACTGGGCAATAAATCCATCCGATAAAGATAGAGGAAGTTTTATACCGACAACTTTCCAGCCCTTATTTGAAAACGGATTACTTCAGTTTACAAACGGAGAAGAATATTTTGATGATGAAATTCAGTTTTTAACAATTAACGGACACACATTTTCTCAGCAAATGTTAAAAATTTCAGATTCTTCAAACACATTTTTATTTTGCGGAGATTTGATTCCCACAATGTATCATATCCCGATTCCCTATGTTATGGGTTACGATATTCAGCCGTTAGAAACAATTAAGGAACAAAAGAAATTTTTACAGCAAGCAGTTGATGAAAATTGGAAATTGATTTTTGAACATGATCCGGTTAATGTTTGTGCAACAATACAACTAACTCAAAAAGGATTTTTATTTAAGGAAAGTTTTAAAGGTCTTGTGTAATGTCGGAGTTGGAAAACTATTCTTTTATTTGTAAAACTTCCGAGTTGAAGGATTCTAAAGGGAAAAGATTTATAATCAATAATACAGACATTGCGGTTTTTAAAGTTAACGGTAAAATTTATGTAGTCAGTAATATTTGCCCGCACCAGCATGCATCAAATATTTACGAGGGATTTGTTGAAGATGAATGTGTAGTTTGTCCCTTGCACGGTTGGACGTTTAGACTTGAAACCGGTAATTTAACCGGAGGAAGTAGAGGACTTGATACCTATCCGGTAAAAATAATTGATGATAAAATATTTGCATTTGTAAAGGAAAAGAAATTTAATTGGTAATATCCCAAGATTGTCATCTCGAAGAAGTGAAACTACTGAGAGATCTCATAATCCTCAAAGTAGAAAGATTTCTCACACTCACTCCGTTCGGTTAGAAATGACAAAATGTATTTTTTTAAAAAGAACTAAGCTATTTATTATTATTTATATTAATCTAAACAATTGTTTAAAAATAAAATCATATCGAAAGCAAAAGAATTGGGATTTGATTTAATTGGATTTTCCGATTATCAACATCTGAATGAAGAAACTTCTAAACTTAAAGAATGGCTGAACAAAGGTTACCAAGCCGGAATGAGTTACATGGAAAGAAACGTTGAAAAAAGGGAAGATGTTTCGCTTATTTTAGATGAAGCTAAAAGTGTTATCTCTCTCGGAATGAATTATTATATTGATGAAGATTTTGAAAGTAAAGAAGGCAAAGTTTCAAGATATGCTTGGGGAAAAGATTATCATTTAATTATTTGGGAAAAGCTGGATATTCTTGTTGATTACATTAAAACTTTAGATAATACTTTTGAAGCTAAAAGTTATGTTGATACCGGTCCTGTTATGGATAGAGCGTGGGCAGTAAAATCGGGTTTGGGCTGGCAGGGTAAAAACAGTAATGTTATATCCAAAGAAATTGGCAGTTGGTTTTTTATTTCAACAATAATAACTAATTACGAATTCACAGAGTACAATATTCCCCATAATGATTTTTGCGGAACCTGCACTGCCTGTATTGACTCATGCCCGACTAGTGCAATTGTTGAGGATTATGTGGTGGATTCGAATAAATGTATCTCCTACCTGACAATTGAGAACAAAAATAAAATACCGGATAAATTTATTGGTAAGTTTGAAAACTGGATATTCGGCTGCGATATTTGTCAGGATGTTTGCCCGTGGAATATTAAGTTTGCAAAACAAACCGATTGCAAAGAATTTGAAGTAATACATAAAAATCTTTCAGTTTCGGAAGTTCTTGAGTTGAATAAAGAAAGTTTTAAGAAAAAATTTAAGAACAGCCCGATTGAACGTACTAAATTGAAAGGTATACAAAGAAATGCTGAATTTCTTATGAAAAGGAACTGAAATATTATTTTTTTATTTATTCCACTGCTGCCACAGACCACCCAGCGGCAAACTACAATTTAAATTATATATTAAAAAATTAAATCCAAATAATCTTAAAAAGATACAAATGTAAATGTTACCGTTTTAGCAAGTGTAGTAAGGCTTTGATACATTATTACATGTAATAATTGCCTCAATTTGTTAACCGCATCACAAAATATTAAATAAATCAAACTTTTACTATCGGCATTATTATTGCTTAAACTATTTTTGCATGAAGGACGTTAACAAACCCAACTTCTGCAGCTCCTTTAACAAGTTGAGAAGTT
>JAJRZB010000141.1 GCA_024275455.1 Bacteroidota bacterium
AAGAATAAATTCTTACGTAAAATATGTTAAGAAAGAAATTGATCTTTTAAAAAAACACGTTGATAAAAATAGAAAAGTAGCTCAATTACACTGGGGCGGGGGAACTCCAACTCATTTGTCTCCGGATGAAATTACGGATCTTGTATCATATATTAAAAAGAATTTTGATTTTGTTGAGGAGCCGGAAAATGGCTGTGAAATAGACCCGCGCGAATTAACCTATGAACATTTGGCTGCCTTAAAAGAAGGCGGCTTTAATAGAATAAGTATGGGAGTACAAGATTTTAATGAAAAAGTGCAGGTTGCTGTAAACAGAATTCAACCGGAGGAACTAACCCGAAAAGTAGTTAATTGGGTTAGAGAATTGAAATTCGAAAGTATCAATCTTGATTTAATGTATGGTTTACCTTTTCAAACAGTTGAGGATTTTGAAAAATCTGTTGATGCATTAATAGATATTTCTCCCGATAGAATTGCTCTTTTTAATTACGCTCATGTTCCTTGGATGAAAAAGCATATGGAATTAATTAAGAAAGAGGATTTGCCTTCACCGGAAGTAAAATTGCAGATTCTTAAAATGTCGGTTGAAAAATTAACTTCTGCCGGTTATGTATTTATTGGTATGGATCATTTTGCAAAACCGGAAGATGATCTTTCGAAAGCATTGGTTGAAAAACGTTTGTACAGAAATTTTCAAGGGTACAGTACAAATGCGGGTACTGATTTATACGCATTAGGAGTTTCAAGTATTAGTCAGTTTGGAAATGTTTATGCGCAAAATTATAAAACTGAAAAAGAATACTTTGAAGCGATAGACAAAGAACTTTTGCCTGTTATGAAAGGATACGAGATGAATCAAGATGATATTATTCGTAAAGAAGTTATTATGAAAATTATGTGTGATTTTGAATTGAGTTATGAAGAAATAGAAAAAAAGTTTAATATAAATTTTGAAGATTACTTCCAAAACGGATTAAATAATTTTGATGAATTTATTAAAGATAATCTTGTTACTATTGAAAATCGTAGAATAAAAGTTGCCGAAATGGGCAGATTGTTAATTAGAAATATTGCGATGAACTTTGACGGATTTTTAGAACGCAAGGAAGATAAAGCTAAATATTCCAGAACTGTTTAGAAATTGTTTTTAAACAATATCCCATTTCTGAATTATAAAATTATAGAAAGATAATAATACAAATGAAAACAGCGGTAGTACTATTAAATTTAGGCGGACCGGATTCGATAGATGCAATTGAACCTTTTCTATTCAACCTTTTTTCCGATCCGGATATATTTAAAATTCCGGTTGGTCAAAAACTTTTTGCTAAAATTATTTCTTCGAGAAGAGCACCAAAGGTTGCCAAAGAATATGAATTGATTGGAGGAAGTTCACCAATAAATAAGTGGACGGAAATTCAAAGGAAAAAATTAGAAGAGAAATTGAATAATTATGATTCCTCTATAAATGTTTTTACAGCGATGCGGTATTGGAATCCTATAACAAAAGATGTAGCTTCTGAAATAAAGAAACAGAACTTTGAGAGAATTGTACTGCTTCCTCTTTATCCGCATTATTCGATTTCAACAACAGGCTCATCTTTTAATGAATGGGATAGATGTTTTTCTCAAGAGGGTGAAAATGTGTTAAAGGTAAAAGAGTATTATTCAAATCCATCTTATATTACCTCATTAAACGAAAGAATTGACCAAACATTACTTAAGTTTGATGAAAAAATTAGAGAAGAAGTTCAATTGGTTTTTAGTGCACATGGAACTCCAATTAGTTTAGTGAAAAACGGTGACCCCTACTCACATCAGATTAAGGAAACAGTTGAACATGTGATGGAGCTAAGAAGTTATTCTCACAAACATCATTTGTGTTACCAAAGTAAGGTTGGACCTGTTAAATGGCTAACTCCTGCAACTGACACTATGATTAGAGAACTGTCTCAGCAGAATAAAAAACATTTATTAATTATTCCTATAAGTTTTGTTTCCGATCATGTGGAGACTTTGTTTGAATTAGATATTGAGTACAGGCATATTGCTGATGAAGTTGGTATTGAAAACTACATCGTAATGGAAGGACTAAACGATTCGGAGTTGTTTATTAATGCATTATTTGAAGAAACAAAAAAAACATTAGAAAATTAAAAATGAAAAATAAAAAAATAACAATATTAGGTGCTGGAATTACCGGACTGGCTACGGCTCATTGGTTGAACAAAGATGATTACGATGTAACAATACTTGAAAGCAAAGGTTCCCCCGGTGGATCAATGATTACCGAAAAGGTTAATGATTTTCTTATTGATTTTGGACCTAACAGCGGATTAGAAACAACCCCAAAAATTAGAGAAATAGTTAACGATGTTGGTCTTAGTAATGAAATGATTTATGCTAATGAGGAGGGTAACACAAGATATATTCTTAAAAATAACTCTCTTATTGCCTTGCCTACATCTCCCGGTAAGTTTTTAAAGACAAATTTATTTTCCATAAAAGCAAAATTAAGATTAATGAAAGAGCCTTTTGTAGGAAAATCTAATGACGGCTATTACCAGAGTATTGCAGAGTTTGTTGAACGAAGATTGGGAAAAGAATTTTTAGACTATGCAATAGATCCATTCGTATCCGGTGTTTTTGCCGGGGATCCGACAAAGCTTAGTGTTCAATCAGCTTTCCCGAAATTATACCGACTGGAAGAAAAATACGGTGGGCTGATAAAAGGTATGATCCGCGGGGCGAAGGAACGAAAGCAGAGAAACGAAGAATCTAAACAAAGTGCTAAAATGTTTTCGTTTATTAACGGAATGCAGTCTTTCCCAAGGGCAATTGCAAAAAGTCTGGGTGATAAAGTAATTTATAATGCAGCTATTACTAAGATTCAAAAAGAAGATAAGTGGTTAGTTAACTATTCGGTAAATGGAGAAGAAAAAGTATTGAAGAGTGATATAGTATTTTCTTCAATTCCTTCTTATAAATTAAGTAAAATTTTTAGTGGAGTGGATAATAGCTTATTAAAACATCTGGAAGATATTTATTATCCTCCGGTTTTGGTTTTATATTTAGGTTATGAAAAAGATATAATTGGGAAAAAACTTGATGGATTTGGATTCTTGATTCCTTCAAAGGAGAGGAAAAAATATCTCGGAGCAATTTGGACATCTACTATTTTTAAGAATAGAGCGACAGAGGATAAAGCCTCATTTACAATTTTTGTGGGCGGTGCAAGAAATCCTAATTTGTCAGAAGATATTTTGGATGAAACAATTGATGAAGTTATAAAGGAATTTCAGTCGATAATGAATATAAAAGGCAGTCCAATTCTAATTCAGAAAAAATTTTGGAAGAAAGCAATACCCCAATATAATTTGGGACATATAGAACATGAAAAATATTTTGACAATTTTGAAACTGAGAACCCAGGAATATTTCTTGGGGGCAATTACCGAGGTGGAATATCCGTTGGGGACTGTATTAAAAATTCTTATTTGAATTATGAAAAAATAAAAAATTATATAAATGGTTAATTTATCATTAAGAAAAAATTAAAATAGAGGAAAGAATGGCAATTTATCCGACCAAGAGATTAAGAAGACTTAGATATAATCCTATTGTTAGAGATTTAGTAAGAGAAACTAAATTAAGTAAGGATGATTTCATATACCCTATGTTTATTGCTCATGGTGAAAATATTAAAAACGAAGTATCCTCAATGCCGGGCGTTTATCAACTTTCAATTGAAAATGCAATTGAAGAATGCAAAGAGCTTGTTAGTCTAGGAATCAAAGCAATAATTCTGTTCGGAATTCCCGAACATAAAGATGAACAGGGTACGGACGCCTACTCGGCAGACGGAATAATTCAGAGAGCAATTAGAGCGATTAAAAAAGAAGTATCAGATTTATTAATCATAACTGATGTATGTTTGTGTGAATATACTTCTCACGGTCATTGCGGATTGGTAGATGGTGATGAGATATTAAATGATGAAACTGTATCACTCCTTGCCAAAGAAGCTGTTTCTCATGCAGAAGCCGGAGCTGATATGATTGCTCCATCCGATATGATGGATGGAAGAATTGCAGCTATAAGAAAAGCACTGGATTATAAAGGATTTAAAAATATTCCAATTATGAGCTATGCGGTAAAATATTCTTCAGGTTATTACGGTCCTTTTAGAGATGCTGCAGATTCTGCTACATCTTTTGGTGACAGAAGATCGCATCAGATGGATATAGCTAATTCTCTCGAAGCAATTAGAGAAGCTGAATCGGATATTGAGGAAGGAGCTGATATAATTATGGTTAAGCCCGCCGGTGCTTATCTAGATGTTATAACAGAGGTGAAAGATAAATTTCAGATGCCTACAGCTGCTTATCAAGTAAGCGGAGAATATTCTATGATAAAAGCTGCCGGAAAGATGGGATGGATTGATGAAGAAAGAGTTATGGTTGAATCACTAATTGCAATTAAACGTGCCGGAGCAGATATAATTTTAACCTACTTTGCCAAAGATATTGCGAAGTATTTAGATGAAAATCCGCAATAATTTTTAATGAATTTAATTATGGAAAAAAAATGAATATATCAACTAGTGAAAAATTATTTGAAGAGGCGAAAAAATTTATACCCGGTGGAGTTAATTCCCCGGTAAGAGCGTTTAATTCGGTTGGTGGTAATCCTCTTTTTATTAAGGAGGGGCAAGGCTCAAAATTTATTGATGTTGATGGAAATGAATACATTGATTATATAGGAAGCTGGGGACCGCATTTATTCGGTCATAATCCTACTTTTATAATTGAGGCATTAAATAAAGCAATTAAAAAGGGAACAAGCTTTGGAGCACCGACGGAAATTGAAATTAAAATGGCAGAACTTATTACAAAAATGGTCCCTTCAGTTGAAAAAGTTAGAATGGTAAATAGCGGAACTGAAGCGACAATGTCCGCAATTAGAGCTGCACGGGGTTTTACCAACAGAGAAAAATTTATAAAATTTGAAGGTTGTTACCATGGGCACGCAGATCATTTTTTAATTAAAGCCGGTTCGGGTGCATTAACATTGGGTGTTCCCACAAGTCCGGGTGTTACAAAAGGCAATGCAGCAGATACTTTGATGGCACAGTACAATAATATAGACTCGGTAAAAGAACTTTTTGCAAAAAATAAAAATGAAATTGCAGCTGTAATTATTGAGCCGATAGCCGGAAATATGGGGGTAATTAAAAGTGAAGATCCATTCATTAAAGAATTACGGACAATTTGTGATGAAGAAAATACAGTATTAATTTTTGATGAAGTTATGACCGGTTTCAGAGTTGCAAAGGGCGGAGCACAAGAAATTTTGGGTGTTACTCCCGATTTAACCACATTCGGAAAAATAATTGGAGGCGGTTTACCGGTTGTAGCTTTTGGCGGGAAAGCAGAAATTATGAATAAAATTTCTCCTGTAGGTCCAATTTACCCAGCAGGTACTTTAAGCGGTAACCCGTTGGCAATGTCAGCAGGATTTGCAGCATTAAATCATATCAACAGTAACCCGGATATTTATAATCTTTTAGAAGAAAAGTCTTCATATTTAGCAAAAGGATTTTCTGAAAACTTACAGAAAGTTGGAAAGAATTTTACAATGAATAGAGTTGGTTCAATGATGTGTATGTTCTTTACGGAGGAAAAAGTAACCGACTTTGCAACAGCAACAAAATCAAATACTGAGTTTTATGGAAAATATTTCCACAAAATGTTAAGCAGGGGAGTTTACTTAGCTCCGGCTCAATTTGAAGCTCTTTTTGTTTAAACAGCACATTCTAAAACGGATTTGGATAATACTATAAAGTCACATTATGAGGCATTGTCAAGGGTATTGGAAACAGAATAATTTTTGAGTCAGTTTCAAATTTTATAATCCAACTGAAAAACCCAGCAAACCAATAATTAGAGCTACAATAACATTAACTAATTTAACGGCAATAAACCCTCTTTTAGATTCAGCAAGTAGGGGCAGCATTCCGTGCCCATCTTGTGAAATGGAGCTTGCCAATAAAATTGAAAATGGAATTGTACCGCTTGCAAATAAAGTAACAAAAACCAAGTGAGGTCCGGATTCCGGTACTATTCCTATTAACACTGCAACCAATAGAACAAGGAATAAATTATCAGCTATTAATGAATTGACATCAAAGTAATTCATTAAAAAATGAACAATTAATAAAGTGCCGAAAGTCCAAAAGAAAATTCTCAGAATATGAACTTTTACAATATGATCCCAAAGGTGTTCTTTAAGAAAGTGTTCGGGAACTGTAGCAACCACAAACATAGAAACCGAAATAACCAAAATAATTGTTATACGCATCCATAAAGGACCATCACCTTCGATTAAGCCAGAGATAACTCCAACCAATAGAAATCCAACAATTATTAAAAGTATAATTCTATAAATTGTTGGATGTAGTAATTCTTTAAGAATATTACGTTTGGGGAAACAATCACATTTTTCTTCTTCATGCAGTGGAAGTGAATTCTCAATAAATAAATTTTTTAATTGATTACCAATTTTAAACCTATCAACTAAGTAACCGGCAATAATACCAATTATAAATATAGATAAAGTTAAAACAATTGCTTTATCCGGAAACATAGCAAACATTACAAATGCTTCATCACCGCTGGTTGCAATCATTGTTGTTACTATTGCACCAAAAGATATCAGTCTGTGAGAAAATAGAGTTACTGCAGTAAAAGCACCAAGACAACCCGGAATTGAACCAAGAAAAGCCGCAAAGAAATAGTGCTTCCAATTGCTTTCGGAGAGATTATTTTGCCATACACCTTTTGTTTGAACATTTATGTATTCAACCACAAGCATCATTGAAAAAACAAATCCGGTTATCATTACTGCATGGTTCAATACATGATAAATATTTTCTAACATCTTATTCCTTTTATAACTGATGACTATAAATTATTTTCATCAATTTAAATATTAAACATATTATTCTAATTAGCAGCACTTTTACATGCAATTATCACATACACCATAAAATTCAATAAGGTGATTTTGAATTTTAAAATTATATTTTTTCGAAAGCCTTGTTTCAACTTTTGGGATATAATTAAATTCTTTATCAATAAAATCCGTATAATTAATTATTTTTTTACAACTTGTACAAATTAAATGATGATGATGTCCTATACCTTTCGGATGCTCAATTAATTCATATCTGGCTTTCCCTTCTCCAAAATCAAATTTGTGAACAAGTCCCCAAGAAACAAGTAGATCCAGAGTCCTGTAAACAGTTGTAATTCCTATTGAAGGATAACTTTTATGTACATCAAAACAAA
Organism: Bacteroidota bacterium; assembly: GCA_024275455.1. Classification (GTDB taxonomy): domain Bacteria; phylum Bacteroidota; class Ignavibacteria; order Ignavibacteriales; family Melioribacteraceae. The sequence continues at coordinate 7,350 of JAJRZB010000141.1, forward strand.
TTTCTTCAACACTGGGATGCTCATTAGTGTTTACTAAAAGATCTAATATAGCTTTCCTAGGAGCTGTTAATCGAAATCCTTTGTCTTTAAAATTTTTCACAAGACCGGATATGAATTTATCTGAGTTCTTCATAAGTTGTATTGTTAATGATAATCATTATCATTAAGGTAGCAAAATTTATAATATTTATCAATGGTTTATCTGCATATTTAGAGTTGAAAAGGGAATATATCTTATTAAAATAAGGTAGAAAAAATAATAATTCTTAATGGATAATTAAGTTGATATGAAAATTTGATTACAGAAATATTATTTATTAAAACATAATGTTTAAGAATCAAAATATTTCATAAACTGGATTCGTTCATATTGTTCAGCATTTTGAGCCGGATCAATAGAAAGCTTTCCCTTGAAGTCATTAAGCGAAGTATAACCTTTCTTTTCCATCCATGATTCAAGAGTATTAAGAATCTTACTAACTTGTTCAAAACCGTTTATATAAAGTGTAGAAGCTATTTGAACTGCATCTGCTCCTACGAGAATTTGTTTAATTGTTCCTTCCCCGTCATGTATTCCGGTAGAAGCAACTAAATTACAATTGTTATCCTTTTCTTTCCTTAGAATACCTGAGATAATAGAAATCCAACTAAGAGGTAAAACAATATCTTGCAGGGAACTATATACATAATTCTGAGTCATTTTTTCAGTTTCAATATCATAATCGGGGGTGAAAAATTTATTAAATAAAATTAATCCTTTAATACCGGTTTTTGAAAGTTTGTATAATATTGTTTCAAGATCGGAAAAATAGTGACTTACTTTTAAGGTTACGGGAATTGATATTTGTTTTAACACTTTATTTACAATATCAAAATAAAGTTTTTCATTTTCTTCAACTGTTCTTTTTGACCAGCTTGGGAGAAAAAACATATTTAATTCAAGTGCATCTGCTCCGGCATTTTCAATTTTTTTTGCAAAATAAATCCATTCGTGGTTAGATTTACAATTTATACTTGCTATTACTGGAATATCAACAGCAGCTTTAGCATCTTTTATTAACTTTAAATAATCAGCAACATTATTTTGCTTTACTTTTTTATCATAGTAATCGAATAAACCTTCATTGTAACCTTCTTTAACTGCATTCACGATAAATTTATTTGCTTCAAGTGTAATTTCTTCCTCAAATATTGAACGTAAAACAACTGCACTAACTCCGCTCTTTTCAAGTTCCTTAATTTTATCTATTTCTGAAGTTAAAGTAGAACTTGAAGCTATTACAGGGTTTTTTAAAGTAAGTCCAAGATAATTAGTAGAAAGGTCAGCCATTTTATGCTTCCTTTTTTAATAATAATTTTTCAATTCCTTTTACCGCTCTATAACCATCTGCTATAGCACTAATTGCATCTGCTTGTCGGTTAGCAATATCTCCGCAAGCAAATAACCAAGGTAAATTAGTAGCTTGATCATTGTTAACAACTATTCTTCCTCGAGAAATTTCAATCTGTTCTTTTATGTCATTTGGGATAAAGGAATAATCAGCTTCCTGACCAATTGCTCCGATTACAGTGGTTACTTCAATTGTGTGCTCATCACCTTCAATTATTTTTGGTCTTGGTCTTCCGCCTTTAGGATCCGGAACCATT
>JAJRZB010000142.1 GCA_024275455.1 Bacteroidota bacterium
ACTTCTAATTCTTCCATGATGTCCCCCTCCATCTAAACCGAACTCAGTACCGTAAAATATTTGAGGAATACCGCGAGTTGTTAATAGCAATGTTAGTGCTACTTTAAATTTATGTAAATTCCATTTTGCCGCAAACATTCCTCTATCAATATCATGGTTATCAAAGAAAACTAATAAGTTATTCGGATTTGTATAAACAAAATCTTGAGCAAGAAGTTCGTAAATATAATAGAGATTTTTTTTGTTAGATAAATAATCGAAGAAAACATCTCTAAAAGCAAAATCCGTAACTACAGGTAAATTAGAGTTAAATTCTCTTGGGAAATAAGTATCTTTTTGATATTTGGCCAAAACCGACGACTCCCCTTTCCAAACTTCTCCAACGATATTAAAGTTTGGATAAATATTTAGAATTGTTTTTGCCCAATCCGACATAAACTTCTGATCGCAATAAGGGTAAGTATCTTCACGAATTCCATCAATTCCGCTGTATTCAATCCACCAAAGAGTATTTTGGATGAGATATTTTGCAAGGTGTTTATCACGTTGATTGAGATCGGGCATGTAATCGGTAAACCAACCGGTCTGACTTTTTATTATTGAGGTTGAATCTCCATGAATATCAATAAATGCCATCTTGTTATGATAAGCACTTTCGTGATTTTCAACCGTACCGTTTAACCAAGGTGTTGTTGGAGGATTAAATGACCAAGGATGATTAATTCCAATATGATTAGAAACATGATCCATTATTACTTTAATTCCTTTTTCATGAGCACGTTGCACAAGTTTTTTGTACAACTCGTTTGTCCCGAATCTCGGATCAATTTTATAAAGGTTTGTTGAAGCATAGCCATGATAACTCATGTACATATTATTTTCTAGCATCGGCGTTACCCAGATGGTAGTAATACCAAGGTCTTTTAGATAATCTAATTTATTTATAATACCTTGAATATCACCGCCATGTCTTCCATTTAAACTGCAGAACTCGAATTCTTCTTTTTCATTAAACAGGAAATCATTCGAAGTATCACCATTATAAAATCTATCCGGGAATATTAAATAAATTACATCTTTATTTGAAAAGCCTTTATGAATATTTTCGGAGTGATTTCTTTCTAAAATAGAGCAAGGATAACTTGATGATCCGTACTTATTTTTTAACGTTATATTGTATTTCCCGGGAAGTGTACTATCACTAATTTGCAATTTTATAAAAGCATAATTTTCACTTTTCGAAGTTTTAATATGTTCAATAGAAATAGTTTTACAATTAATTTTAGCATTTAGTGAGTTTAGATTATTACCATAAACAAGAAGTTCAATATTTTTATATGGATAATTCGCCCACCAGTTTGGAGGTTCAATTTTGTTAATTTCAGGTTTTTGAGCATAAGTAATAATGCTAAAAATAAAAGTAATTATAGTTAAAAATTTGTGTAACATTAAAAATAATCCTTTTTCCTATTTCTTGCTTTTAATGACCATTAAAAATAACTTTATTTTCCTTAAAAAAAAGTTATGAAAGATAATTCAAGAAATATTACTGTAAATAGAAAAGCCAGGCATGATTATACAATTCTGCAAACTTTAGAAGCAGGAATTGTTTTAGTCGGCACTGAAGTTAAATCTTGCAGAGAACATAAGGCAAGCTTGGTTGATAGCTATGCAAGAATTGATGCTAATAAAGAAGTTTGGCTTGTTGGTGCACATATAAATATTTATAAACAAGGGAACAGATTTAACCATGATCCGATTAGAGATAGAAAGTTACTTTTATCAAAGCGGGAAATACGTAAATTAGACAGACAAATAAAGGAAAAAGGTAATACACTTATTCCATTGCGACTATATTTTAATAAAGGAAAAGTAAAAGTAGAATTAGCAGTTGCCAAAGGTAAAAGAAGTTATGATAAGCGAGAAGCAATTATGAAGAAAGATATGCAGAGAGATGCGGAAAGAAAAATAAAATTGTAGTCAAATAGATATGAGTAGTGAGATATAAAAAGTAATAATAGTACAAAACCAATAATGATTGTCAAACACAGTCATTACGAGACTTCTGTTTTTTAGAAGTCGTGGCAATCTAATAATATAAATGTTTAGTTTAATAAATATAAATAACTTGATAGATTGCTTCGTCATAAAAACATTCCTCGCAATGACCGTAAATTATATTTGCCGAAAATAATTTTGGCTATAGTATAATAAATTAGCATACAAAGCGAAATAGAAGTAGAAAAACAAAAGAACTAATGAGAGAAAAAATATGTTTAAACCAGCTAAAGAGCAATTAGAAATTATCAAAAGAGGTGCTTCCGAAATTATTCCGGAAGAAGAATTGATTCAAAAATTTGAAAGATCAATAAAAGAAAATAAACCATTAAATATTAAGTTAGGTTGTGATCCAACACGGCCTGATTTACATTTAGGACATTCCGTTGTATTAAGAAAACTTGCTCAGTTTCAAGAACTTGGTCACACTGCTATTTTAATAATTGGTGATTTTACCGCTATGATTGGCGATCCTTCCGGTCGTAATGCTACACGTCCGCCATTAACAATGGAAGAAGCAAAAGAAAACGCCAAAAGTTATTGGGAACAAGCACGTAAAATTCTTGATCCGGATAAAACAAAAATAGTCTATAATTCTGAATGGCTTGGTAAAATGAATTTTAATGAAGTTATTCAGCTTGCATCAAAATACACTGTAGCGAGAATGCTTGAAAGAGATGATTTTACAAAAAGATTTAAAGGTGGAATACCGATTAGTATGCACGAACTACTCTACCCGCTTGCTCAAGCTATGGATTCCGTTGAAATTAAAAGTGATGTTGAACTTGGCGGAACAGATCAAAAGTTTAATTTATTAGTAGGGCGGGATATTCAAAGGGAGCACGGAATTGAACCGCAAGTTATTTTAACAATGCCCCTTCTTGTGGGAACAGACGGGACAGAAAAAATGAGTAAATCTTATGGTAATTATATTGGAATTGATGATTCACCAAAAGACATTTACGGCAAAAGTTTATCAATACCTGATAATTTGATTTATACTTATTACGAGCTTGCTACAGATATTTCTTCGGAAGAATTGCAGGTAATAAAATCTAAACTTTAAAATCCCGAGACAAATCCGCGTGATATTAAAAGAGCACTTGCCAGAAAATTTGTTGAAATGTATCACTCAAAAGAAGCTGCAAGTAATGCCGAAACTGAATTTGATAAAATATTTATCAATAAAGGTATTCCTAACGATATACCGGAATTAAAACTTAATACATATAAAATTGGAATAATAGACTTAATCATGGAAGCAAACTTCGCACCTTCGCGCGGAGAAGCACGCAGACTTGTAACACAAGGTGGTGTTTCAATCGAAGGTGAGAAAATAACAGACCCAAAAGCTGAAATTACAATTACTGATGGTAATGTTCTTAAAGTTGGCAAGAGAAAGTTTGTGAGGCTAATTATCTAATAATTTGAAATCTTTCAAACGTCCGATGTTTTCAAAACTTCGGAGGTTTTAGCTTTAACATATCATTTTTCATTATATTTTTTTATGAATTATTTAAATAATTTTATTATTAAGAAAACTGAAATAAGAGACTTTTAATGAAAAAAATCGGAACCAAACAAACAGAAATAAAACACTTTGCCAAACGTGAAGATAATTACAAAAATTTTGTAAGAAAAATTGAAGCAATAAGAGAAAAGACCAAACTTGGTGGTGGTGAAAAAGCAATAGAACGCCAACATAAAAAAGGTAAACTTACTGCTCGAGAAAGAGTGGCAAAATTAATTGATGAGAATTCTGATTTTTTTGAGCTTAACACTTTCTGTGCTCATAATATGTATAAAGAGTACGGCGGAGCACCTAGTAGTGGAACAATTTTCGGCATTGGCAAAATAAATAATCGTAACTATTTAATTGTTGCAAACGATGCAACTGTAAAAGCGGGAGCTTGGTTCCCTATTACCGGGAAGAAAAACTTACGTGCTCAAGAAATTGCAATGGAAAATAAATTACCTGTTATCTATCTGGTTGATAGTGCCGGTGTTTTCCTTCCTTTACAAGAAGATATTTTCCCCGATAAAGAACACTTTGGAAGAATTTTTAGAAATAATGCAAAAATGTCTGCAATGGGAATACCTCAACTTTCTGCAATTATGGGACCTTGTGTTGCCGGAGGAGCATATCTTCCTATTATGAGTGATGAAGCTTTAATTGTTGAG
>JAJRZB010000143.1 GCA_024275455.1 Bacteroidota bacterium
GTAAATACGGAAAGTAATTATTTAAAACTTGTTAGAAAAATTCTTCCGTTTAATTTCACAAATTCAAAAGAAATTTTTAATTTCTGATCACCGCTTACAAAAATAATATTAAGAATTGTGCTTGGCAAATTGTTAAATTTTCCTTTAATAAAACTATCATATTCATAAGAATCACTTAAATCTAAATAAGCCTTAATCTTTTTACATTGACGCTTAACTTTTTTTGCTTCTGATTTATTAGAAAAATTGTACGGTCGGTATTTATTGCCGTCTTTAAATAACAGCAAATCTGCCATTGCTTCATAATTTTTATCGTTGCATAAATTAAAAATTTTGGAAACAGTTTCTTTCAAATCCGATTTGGTTAATTCATTCTGTGAATAAACCATAGAAGTAAATAGAAATAAAAATAAAATATTTAAGTAAGTAATTCGTTTCATAATTTTTACCAAGTTATTTAATTTTGTTACAAATCTGATACAAAATAGTTCCTAAAAGTTTGCTTATTAAGTATAAAGATATTTTTTAAAATTATAATCTAAAATGTAAAGTGTTTTATTTTTTCACCTTTTGCACCTATTTCGGTCATTGCTTCAATGCCAATTTGTAAATGTAAATCAACAAAATTTTTGGTAACCATTAAATCCGATTCCTCGGTTTTTACACCTTCGGCAACCATCGGAAGATCAGAAACTAATAATAAAGCACCTCTTGCAATCTGATTTGTGTATCCGGATATAAAAATTGTTGCGGTTTCCATATCAATCCCTATTGTGCCAAGTTTTCTTAAATAGGATTTGAAATTTTCATCCCACTCCCATAATCTTCTGTTAGTAGTATAAACTACCCCGGTTCTGTATTCCATATTATGATGCATTATTTTTTCTGAAACAAATTTATGAAGCTTAAAAGAGGGAAGAGCGGGAACTTCGGGCGGCATGTAATCGTTGCTTGTACCTTCACCTCGTATAGCAGCAGTAGGAAGTATAAAATGACCTAAATCGGTAGTTTGCTTCAGTCCGCCACATTTCCCGAGAAATAATATTCCTTTTGGATTTATTGCAATTAAAAGATCCATTATTGTTGCAGCATTTGCAGAACCCATTCCAAAGTTAATTATTGAAAGCCCATTGGAATTTGTAGCAGCCTGCATTGGTCTTCCAATGCCGGAAACATCACAATTAAACTGTTCTGCAAACTTAGTTACATAGTTAGAAAAATTTGTTAAAAGCAAATGATCCCCAAATCCGTCAAGTTCGGTTCCGGTATATCTTGGCAGCCAATTTTTTGCTATTTCTAATTTAGTTTTCATATTCTTCGTTTAATTTCTTTGTTATATTCAAAATAATTTGAGCGAAAATATAACCAATTATTGAGCCAATTACAGCTCCGGCAAAAATATCAGAAGGATAGTGAACCCCTACAACTACCCTTGAAAGAGCCATTAATGCTGCAATTGTAAAGAAAATCCACTTAAATTTCGGGTAAAATTTGTATAAAAATACGGCAACAGAAAAATTATTAACTGCATGAGAAGAAGGAAAAGAAAATGTTTTGGAGCAGCCAATAAGAATATTGATGTTTTCTAAAACATGACAAGGTCTAATTCTTCCAAAGAAATTTTTCAATAAATTACTGCTTATCTGATCAGTGATTGCTATAAGGAAAATAAGTGAAATTGCAACAATTTTTCCTTTTTTACCTCCATTAAGCAATAAAATAAACCAAAGAAAAATATATGCGATAATCCAATGCTGAATGTTAGTAATAAACGGAAAAAATTTGTCAAAAACCGGATTTGAAAGAGTTCCGTTAATGAAATTGAAGATTACTACATCGATAGAATAAAGAAAATCTGACATGTCTTTTACCTGTTTTGTGATTTGTGTCACATTGTAAAAATCTTTACTTAAGATAGGAATACAATAGACGATAATACAACAAAAATAGTTAAAAATATTATTAGAAGTTATGGGTCAGGCACTTAAAATTATACAATTCGATACAGATGAAAAAGGGAATGCAACGGATTCTAAAAACAAAACTAGATTCCACTCAAAAAAATAATTTCTCCTCAATTAAAAACTTTAAGAATCGCAGCAATTTTAACAGCTATTCTGGGTGTAACGTCACTTGTTCTAGAAGTTCAATTTTATTTTCAGTATAGATACGAAATTTATATAGCGCGCTTAATTCCGACATTATTTTCTTTTATAACACTTCTTTTTATCCAATCGGAAACAGGAAGAAAGTATAAAGTGATAATTACACATACCTATTTATTTGTGATTATCAGTTCAGTAAGTTATGTAATAAGTAAAATTCCTACTCTTTATCTATATAACAGTATTGCACTTTCGCTATTTATTTTAACACTTTCGTTGTTTCTTTTATGGGAAACGAAAAACCAAATTATATTAAGCTTATATTTTCTTCTCTCACTTGGTATATCAGCATATTTTGCAAATCTATTGGATTTTACCGAAGCGAATACTTATGTAGCTTCATTTACATTTGTTTCTGTACTTATTGTTGCAGGTTTAGCCAATTATTTACAGGTAAAAGCGAATAGAAATAATTTCTCCTCCGGAAATTCTGTTAAGGATATTACTTCGGTAGATAATAGCGGTATAACAGAATTTTTGAATTCTTCGACAATTGCTTTTTTTCAACTGACAAAAGAGGGAGAAATAAAATATTCAAATCCTTCGTTTAATCAAATTGTTGGGATCAGAAATAATTCGGATGTATCGGAAATTAACTTTTTTGATGATTTTATTAAAAATAATAACGTAAAAAATCATATCATTAAAAAAATTGAAAATAAAGGAAGACTGGAAAATTACAGAGTTAACATAATAGATAGAGAAAATAAAAATATAGTTCTTTTAATGGATTGTAAATTAAAAGAAGGTAATAATGATGTTTATTTGGAAGGATCAATAAGAGATTTTACTAAACAGTTTGAAAAAGAAAAGTTATTAACTAAAGAATTGGAAGCTATTAAAAAGGCTAAACCAAATAAGCAAAAGATTTTTGATAGTGTAATTGGCGAACCAAAAAAGAAAAATCTTATTTCTAAAATGGGACACGAACTTAGAACGCCCATGAATTCTGTTTTAGGATTTTTAACTTTAATTGAAAACGGATTATTTGAAAGTGAAGAAGAATTAAAAGATTTTTCACGTAATGCAAAATTATCTGCTGAGTCGTTGTTAAATTTAATGAATGATATTGTTGAAATATCCAAGATTGACGATGGAACAATAAATATTGCAGAATATGAATTTAATCTTAGAGAGGAAATTGAAAAAATAGTTGCTGCTATTAGTTCAAATGCAAAACTAAAAAATATTAAATTAAGCTGTGATATTAGTGAAAATATTCCGAAAACAATTATTTCAGATCCTACAAAATATTCTCAAATACTTACAAATTTAATAAGCAACTCAGTGGAAACTTCGGATGAGGGAGAAATTAAAGTATTTGTAAGTGAAGAGCTAGATAAAAAGGGCAATTCAAAAATTGTTACAATTATTCAGGATAACTCAAGTAACTTACCTATTAAAAGAATTAAAGGAATTCTTAACGAGGATGTTGATTCTGATGATAATGATTCAAAGGTTTCTACAAGTGTGTTACACCTTATGATATGTAAAGAATTAACAAATTTATTAGGCGGAACAATAACTTTTGAATCAAAAGAAAAAGGTGCAAAATATGTATTTAAAATTCCGATAGAGAATTCTGAAATAAAGCAAGAAACAGCAGTTAATATAGAGTTAGAAAATAATTCCGAGATTAAATTAAATATTGGTGGAAAACCTAAATTACTTCTTGTTGAAGATAATCCTATCAGCAGAAAAGTTGAGAAAAAATTATTGGAAGAAGCCGGTTATAATGTTGATTGCGTTGATAACGGATTAGATGCAATAGAAAAAATTCAAAATGGAAAATTCGATTTAGTACTTATGGATATTGAACTAAAAGAAATGGATGGTCTGGAAGCCACAAAAAAAATCCGCGATCTATCAGAAGAATATAGTAAAATTCCAATAATTGCTGTTACAGCTCATTCAAGTATGAAGGATAGAGAAAAATGTCTCTTAGCCGGAATGAATGATTATATTTCAAAGCCAATTAATATTACATTCCTTAAAATGACAATTGATCAGTGGTTAAATGCTGCGAGGGCTAATTAAGGAAAAAAAGAACTTCAAAAAAATAGGAACGTAGAATATTATGATCTAAAAAAACATAAACATCAGCGTTCCTATAAAAATTTTTTATTTCTTATTACTCAACCAATCATTTCATCAACAATCACCCAATCTTTTTTACACTTCCTCTAAAGTTTTCTTTATAATTGCAATCGCTTCGTAAATTTGCTCTTCGGTTATCACCAAAGGCGGTGCAAATCTAATTACATGCTGGTGAGTAGGCTTGGCAAGCAATCCGTTTTCTTTCATTTTTAAGCAAACATCCCAAGCTTCTTTTCCGTTTTTAGGTTTTATTACTATAGCGTTAAGCAAACCTTTGCCTCTAACAAGTTCTATCATTTCAGAATTTATTTTTAATAATTCAGAACGAAATAATTCACCTAACTTTTCGGCTCTCTCAGCAAGATTTTCCTCTTTAACAACTTCTAAAGCCGAAACTGCAACCTTACATGCAACAGGATTTCCGCCAAAGGTTGAACCGTGTTCGCCCGGTTTAATAACTAACATAATATCATCATCTGCTAAAACTGCAGAAACGGGAAGAACCCCGCCGGATAATGCTTTACCGAGAATTAAAATATCCGGTCTTACATTTTCGTGATCGCAAGCTAATAATTTACCTGTTCTGGCTATACCGGTTTGAACTTCATCAGCAATAAATAGAACATTTTTGGATTTGCACAAATCATAAGCTTTTTTCAAATAACCTTCATCAGGCACAAAAACACCGGCTTCACCTTGAATTGGTTCAACGAGAAATCCGGCAACATTAGGATCCTCAAGTGCTTTCTCCAATGCAACTAAATCGTTATACGGAATAACTTCAAAACCAGGAGTGTATGGCCCAAATCCTTTATAGGAATCCGGATCGGTAGACATTGAAATAATAGTTATTGTTCTACCGTGGAAATTTCCCTCGCAAACAATAATTTTTGCCTGGTTTTCAGGAAGACCTTTCTTATCGTAAGCCCAACGTCTGCATAATTTTATTGCAGTTTCATCAGCTTCTGCACCGGAATTCATTGGTAAAACTTTATCGTAGCCGAAATAATCGGTAATATATTTTTCATACGGACCTAAAGCATCATTATAAAAAGCACGCGATGTTAACGTAAGAGTTTTAGCTTGTTCAGTAAGAGTATTAATAATTTTTGGGTGACAATGGCCTTGATTAACGGCATAATATGCGGAAAGAAAATCAAAATATTTTTTTCCTTCAACATCCCATAAATAAACACCTTCACCTTTTGAAAGGACTACAGGTAACGGATGATAGTTATGTGCCCCATACTTATCTTCCATTTCAATAAAATCTTTCGATGTCATAAATTCTCCATAATTATATAAATCAATGATGAAAATCTATTAAATTTTACTGAGAATCAAAGTGATTTATTTGACCTATATAAAATTATTAGGATTTAATAGCATTGTAGAAGCTCAAGTAAAACTCAAAAATATTATATTTGTACACAAAAAAAATCAATTGAACCATGAATATAGTAACAGAGTCATTTACGATTACTACAAAAGGATTTAATGATATCATTGATATCACTGATGAAGTTCAAGAAAGAATAATTGCCAGTAATATATCTGAAGGGAATATTTTGGTTTTTGTGCCCGGAGCAACTGCCGGAATAACAACAATTGAATATGAACCGGGATTACTCAAAGACTATCCTCAATTTATGGAAAGAATTATTCCTTCCTATAAAAATTATCATCACGATATGACTTGGCATGACGGTAACGGTTTTTCCCATGTAAGAGCTGCTTTGCAGGGTGCTTCTTTTCAAGTTCCATTTAAAGATGGTAATTTACTTTTAGGTACTTGGCAACAAATTATTCTAATTGATTTTGACAATAGAAGCAGAAA
>JAJRZB010000144.1 GCA_024275455.1 Bacteroidota bacterium
AATTTTTGAAACTGCTCAAGAAGCACAATCGGGTATGTGGCCAATTATGATGTTAATTATTATTCCGTTTTTTATTGCTATGTCAATGGGTAAAAACCCTGCCAACCCAATAGCAGCAATTGCTTCAATGTTTCCATTTGCATCACTTATTGTAATGCCGGCAAGGATGACTTTAATTGATGTGCCATTGTGGCAATTTATTCTATCAATAAGTATAAGTATTGCAACAATATTTTTCTTGTTCCCTGTAGCCGGTAAAATATTTAGAGTAGGGATTTTACGTACCGGTAAAAAACCCAAATGGAGTGAAATTGTAAAATGGCTGAAGTATAAATATTAAATGTGAGAAGGAAGATTTAAGTATCAAGAGTTTTTAAGAAGTAATCGAAGGCTTTGAATAACCTCGAAATAAAACTGACTTATGTCATTGCGATCCCGAAAACTTTCGGGAGAAGCAATCCGCCAAAAAGTAGGATATTGCCACACCTCGATAAAAAGAATCGAGGTTAGTAATGACAAAATATAGGTTATGCAAAGGTTGCTAATATTTAATAAATTACGATAAAAAATTATTCTTTCTTGAAAAATAGTTTTAAATAGTAGGCAGTTTTATTTTAAAATAAAAAACCTCCAAAGTTTTTAAACTTTGGAGGTTTGATTACCTAAAATTTTAAGAGACTAATCTTCAGATTTCTCCTCAAAATACTCTTTCATAGGCTTGAAGTAATGATCTCTCCAACCTTTACGATAAATTTTACCAGTATCATCAGGTAAATTAGAATGCTGCAAAATAATTTTAGTACCTTTTTCTACTTTCTCAAAAGAAATTTCTAAAGTTGAATCTTCAGCATCCTCACTAAAATCAGTTGTTCTCCAAGTTTGAACAATCCTTTTATTCATGTGCAGTAATTCATTTTTACCTGTTATGTATCCGTCGCCTGCGCTAAATGTGCTGCCAACTTTTTTCTCGATAGTTGTTTTACTTTTTGTAAAAGCAGTATGTTCATCACTATTGAGCCAAGCATTATAAATAGTTTTAGGGTCAACTGGTAAAGTTATTGATAGTTTAATCGAGTCTGACATGAATTTCCTTTGTATATTATAAGATAATCTAAATTCCTATTTAAATATACAAAACTCTTCAGATAAATTCGGTCTTCTTGCGGAACATTTGTAATTTTATTTAGTTAAAAGAATATTACTATCATAATCAACATTTAGGAGCAAACCATGAAACAATTAGCTGTACTTTTCTCAATTTTCTCCCTGGCAATTCCCTCAAATAATTTTGCGCAAAATTACAATCAAAAACAATTAGCAGTTACTGTTTACAACAATAATCTAGGTGTTATTAAGGATGTTAGAGAAATTAATCTTAAATCAGGTCTTTCTAAAATTGCAATTACTGATGTAGCAAAATTAATAGACCCGACAAGTGTACATATAAAACTAGATGGTGCAGTTATTGAACAGAATTATCAATTTGATTTAGTTAGTCTAGATAAAATATTGCAAAAATATGTTGATAAAAATATCAGTTTGGTTAGTGAAAGTAATGAATTAATTGAAGGAAAACTTCTTTCCTCTATGAGCGGGCAAGTTGTTCTTGAAAGAAAAGAAGGTGGGTTGTTAATGATCCCTAATGTAAACAAATATAGATTTTCAGTCGGTTCTTTACCGGAAGGCTTGATTACAAAACCGACTTTAATTTGGCAGGTAAATTCAAATAGATCCGGGAATCAGGATGTGGAAATTTCATATCAAACGCAGGGAATGAATTGGCATGCTGAATATGTTGCTGTGCTTAACAAAGATGATACTAAATTAGATCTAAATGCTTGGGTTAGTATTGATAACAAAAGTGGAACAACTTTCAAAAATGCTAAACTCAAATTAGTTGCTGGAGATGTAAACAGAGTACAAGACAGAAATAGAATTTATAAAGGCGGAAGACAAATTACTGCTTTGGCAGCAGACAATGCAGCACCTCAGTTTGAAGAAAAAAGTTTTTTTGAATATCATATTTACAATTTGCAGAGACTCACAAACTTAGCTCAAAATGAAACTAAACAAATATCTTTGTTCGAAGCTCAGAATATAAATGCGAATAAGAAATTTTTCTATCGCTCGGTGGGCTATAATACTAAAGGGAAAGTAAACGTAATTGTTGAATTTAAAAACAAAAAAGATGAAAATCTTGGCGTACCTATGCCGAAAGGAAAGGTAAGAGTTTACAAGTCCGATGGTGAATCAATAGAATTTGTGGGGGAAGATTTGATTGATCACACACCTCAAAATGAAACAATAAAATTAAAAATTGGCGATGCATTTGATGTCCTTGTAGAAGAACGTCAAGTTGAACATAAAAAAATTACCAGCAGAGTTTACGAACAAACCTTTGAAATTAAGGTTAAAAATAGAAAGAAGAAAAAAGTAACAGTAGAAGTTGAAAGATATCTCGGACTTAACTGGGAAATATTAAACAGTTCTTTAGAGTACAAAAAGAAAAATGCACAAACCATAACTTTTCAAGTACCGGTTAAAGCTGATGATGAAACCGTGTTAACTTTTAAAGTTAGATATGTAAATTAAAATCTAACTAACCTCCGAAGTTTCCCGCCCAGCAAAATGGCGGGCAGGTCAAAACTTCGGAGGTTTAATGTTTTTCATCCGGTTCACCAGTTTCGTCTTCTTTCGTTTTCTTCCCTGCTTATTCTTCGGTTAATGTTCAATCGCTTCTTTTTGATCGTGGGAATAAAATTCATGTGTTGCACCAAAAAATGTCGTTGACGGAGGAAGTATTCTTTTACTTTTGGTACGTATTTTGGGGCTGGATATAAATACAACAATCCCTATTATTGATAATATAATTACAGACCAAACTATTATCGCTGCTAATTGTTCGCTAGAAATTTCTATGGGTTTATATTATTGTTTCTTCTATTAAAAATCCTTAAATATCCTTGCCAGAGGTTTACCGGGAGCTTTCATATCAATATTAAGAAAATAACCAAAAGGAGTTTGTGAAGTTTCATAATCTGAATTTGTTAATCTTTCTTCAACTCGATTAAATAATTCTTTAGTAAAATCCGGTGATGCACTACTGGTTGACAGATGATTAAAAGAGTGGAGGAC
>JAJRZB010000145.1 GCA_024275455.1 Bacteroidota bacterium
CAGAAATTTATGACAAAACTTGCAGATGAACAAGAAATAATTATGAATGTTACAGATATGATGATGGAAGTTTTTGCCTGTGAATCGGTTCTTTTAAGAACTAAAAAAATAATCTCTCTTAAAGGTGAAGATGCAGCTAAGCCTTATATAGAAATGACAAAGGTTTACTTTAACGATGCAATTGATAGAATTCACTTTTACGGTAAACAAGCCGTTGCAGCTTTTGCAGAAGGAGATGAAAGGAAGTTAATGTTAATGGGATTAAAGCGTTATACAAAATTCCAGCCGGTTAATACAAAAGAGTTAAGAAGAAGTATTGCAGATAAATTGATTGAAGCTAATAAATATTGTTTCTAATCCTTACTTTTAAAATAATGCCGCTAATTCGCGAATAAAAACATTCGCGAATTCGCGGCTGTTTTTTACCCAAAGTGTTTATATTTTGAAAATACTATTTTAAAGTATTTATAACTATCAGATGGAAATTTAAAAAATGGAATCAAAATTCGCTCAGCCAATGCTTAAAGAAAATTCATTAAAAGATAAAGTGATAGTTGTAACCGGAGGAGGTACCGGACTAGGTAAATCAATGGCGAAATATTTTTTAGAACTTGGAGCTAAGGTAATTATTGCAAGTAGAAAATTGGATGTTCTCGAATAAACCGCCCAAGAATTAACCGAACAAACAAAAGGTGAAGTATTCTCTGTACAGTGTGATGTAAGAAAATATAATGAGGTAGAAAATCTTTTAACTCAATCAATTGATAAATTTGCACAAGTAAATGTATTAGTCAATAATGCTGCTGGTAATTTCATTACTCCCACCGAAAGACTTTCTCATAGAGCTTTTGATATTATTACTGATATTGTGCTAAAAGGAACTTACTATAACACTCTTGCATTTGGTAAATATTGGATTAAAAATAAAATAAGTGCTGCTGTATTAAATATTGTAACAACATATGCATGGACAGGTCCAGCATATGTTGTTCCCTCAGCATCTGCTAAAGCCGGTGTTCTTGCTATAACCAGATCACTTGCTGTTGAATGGGCTAAATATGGAATACGTTTCAATGCTATTGCTCCCGGACCTTTTCCTACTAAAGGTGCATGGGATAGATTATTCCCGGAATCATTAAAAGATATTTTAGATATTAACAAGAAAATTCCACTAAGTAGGGTTGGAGAGCATCAAGAATTAGCTAACCTTGCAGCTTATCTTATCTCAGATTATTCTGCGTTTATTAATGGAGAGGTTGTAACAATCGATGGCGGTGAATGGTTAAAAGGAGCCGGGGAATTTAACTTTCTCGAGGCAGTGTCCCAAAATCAGTGGGATGAAATAGAAGAAAAGATTAGAAAAAAAAATAATTAAAATTTTTAGTTAAGTTTTACTTTCCCTCTATGAGTCGGAAGATTCATACTACATTTAGATATTAGTCTCTAAATAATCAAAAAAACAATTCACATTAGAAGTTAAAAATTATTAGTTTTAAGTGTAAAGTTAACTTGGCATAATAAAATCCTAAAAATATGATAAAAGAAAAATTCAATCATCAAATAACTGAAGTAGTAAAATTTCATGAAGTTGATACTCTTGGAGTTTGTAATAATGCTGTGTACTTTAACTATTTTGAAGATGCCAGAATTAAATATTTACAAGACTTATCCAAAAAATATGAATTCAAAGAATTTCTCGTAGGAGATTCATTTTTTATAATGGTTCACAACGAAATTGATTATATAAATTCTGCTCATTTTGATGATGTACTTACAGTATTTACCAAAATAAGCAAGGTTTCAAAGAGCAGTTTTTCATTTGTACATTTTATTGAGAGACAAAATGATAAAACCGAAATAGCACATGGAAGCGGTGTTGTTGTTCATATTAATAAAGTGACTAAAAAAAGCTTACCATTGCCGGAAGAATTTCATAAGGCAATTTTAGATTTTGAAAGGGGGTAGAAATATTCAATAATTCCTAATTATTTGGAGGACATTATGGGAATTTTATTTGATATTGAGACAGTAGGTTTTGAACTGGAGAACCTTGCCGAGTCTCAACAAGAATTTCTACTTAGGTATGCGGAAAAGGAAACGGATGAACATCTTAAAGAACAAAAAAGAATTGAGGCTGAAAGATATTTAAGTCTTTATCCATTCACTGCAAAATTAATTTCAATAGGGTTGTTAAATACAGAAACTGAGGGAACATTGGTTTTGTATTCTTCTGAGAAAAAAGAAGACTGGGAAGCTGAAGAAAAAAATATTAGATACAAAAGTTTACCTGAAACAGATCTTTTAAAATTATTTTGGAAATATATTTCTAAAACCGATAAGGTTATAACTTTTAACGGCAGAAATTTTGATATTCCTTTTTTAATGCTCCGTTCGGCAATGCTAAATATTAAACCTTCCGTAAATTTAATTCATAACAGATATAATATTACTCGACATATTGATTTGTTGGACCAATTTACTTTTTACGGAATTACTAGAAAATTTAACTTGGATTTTTATTGTCACGCTTTTGGAATAACTTCACCAAAATCAAAAGGAATTTCCGGAATGGAGGTAAAAGAATTGTACAAAGCCGGAAAAGTAAAAGATATTGCAGTCTACTGTGGGGAAGATGTAAAAGCTACTTACGAATTATATAAAATTTGGGATGAGTACTTAAATATTTAGTGTCTAACTAAACCTCCGAGGTTTCAATAACCTCGGAGGTTTTAATGGTTTATTATATCTATTTTTTTAATTCTTCAATTAAAGCCGGAACAACTTCAAAAACATCACCTGTAATTCCGTAGTCTGCTACTTGGAAAATAGGAGCATCCGGGTCTTTATTAATTGCAACAATGTATTTTGAAGAACGCATACCGGCAAGATGTTGAATAGCACCTGAAATACCAAGTGCAACATATAAATTTGGAGAAACCGTTTTACCTGTTTGTCCAACTTGTTCAGCATGAGGTCTCCAACCGGCATCAACTACTGCTCGAGATGCTCCAACTGCCGCACCAAGAACATCGGCTAATTCTTCAACTAATTTAAAATTATCCGCTTCTTTCATACCCCTTCCGCCGGAAACGATTATTGAAGCTTCAGCAACATCAAGTTTTCCTTCTGCTTTTTTGGTTTCAATAACTTTTGTAGATAAGTCGGGTGAATCAATATTTTTCTCAACTATTTCAGCATCTTCAGTTGAAGGATCACCGGGATTAAAAACATTAGGTCTTAATGTAAATACTTTTTTATCTGAATTTATTTGAACATCTATTAAAGCTTTTCCTGCGTAAATAGGTCTGGTTGCAACAATATTGCCATCAGTATTATTTAATTCAACACAATCCATTGCAATACCCGCATCAAGTTTAACTGCAACGCGAGGTGCCAAATCTTTTCCCAGAGCTGTATTTCCGAAGAACAAAACATTAGCTCCAACTTCATTGGCAAAATCAGCAACAGCTTTGGAATATGCCGAAGGTGAATAATCAACTAATTCGGAGTTTTTTAATACTGTAACTTTCTTTACTCCGTAGTTACCTATTTTATTTAAATCAGCAACTTCATTACCAACAATAACAGCCTGAACTTCGCTTCCTGTACTTTTAGCAATATCGGAACCGGCTTTTGCAACTTCAAAAGAAATTTTCTTTAATTGACTATCTCTTTGTTCTAGAACCACTAAAATTTTATCAGCCATTTTATATTACTCCTATATAACTTTTGCTTCTTCTTTTAATAAACGAACTAATTCAGGGACAGCACTGGCATCACTGCCAAGTATTTTACCTGCTTGTTTACCTTGAGGCTTCTTCATTTGTAATATCTCAATTTTACTTTCAGAAGAAACAGCTTCTTTTTCTTCAATGGTTTTTCTTTTTGCAGCCATAATTCCTTTTAAAGAGGCATATCTCGGTTCATTTAATCCTTTTTGAGCAGTTATAACTGCAGGCAGAGTTGTTTCAACCACTTCTTTTCCGCCTTCAATTTCTCTTTCGGCAGTAATTTTATTTCCATCCAAATTAAAATCAACAACTACGCTTACACAATTGTAGCCCAACAATTCGGCTGTTAACTGACCGGTTATGGAATTATCAAAATCAACAGCTTGTTTTCCGAAAAATACAAGTTCAGCTTCTTGAGCTTTTATTTCCTCGGCAAGTGCTTTTGCCAAACCGAAAGAATCTCTAAAATTTTCATCTTTTAATAAAACTGCAGAATCGACACCCATTGCAAGTGCTTTACGGATACTATCTTTATTTGCATCGGTACCAAGACTAATTGCAACTACTTCTCCGCCAACTTTTTCTTTTGTTTTAAGAGCTTCTTCAACTGCAATTTCATCGTAAGGATTAATTATGTAAGTTACATCGGTTGGGTTAATAGATTTGCCATCTTCACCAATCTTAATATTGGTGGCAGTATCGGGCACATGGCTAATACAAACAGCAATTTTCATGTTACCTCCAATTTTCAAAAAAAAATTAAACTAATTAATTAGAAAATATCTTTTATATACTAAATATAATGTATTTAGAGATAGGAAGGTAATATGAAAATGATTTAGTTGTCTTCATAATTTTTATAATATGAAGACAACTTCTTTAATATTTTAAATTGTTGGTAGTGATAATAAATGTTATGAAAATAAAAGGAAAACAACTCCCAGCATTATCATGTGTACTGAAATAAGACTAGTAATAAGTATTTTCTTTTTTAGTTCGTTTTTTTCATGTTGTCTGTCTTCTTCAAAAACACGTTGACTGAAAAAATCACCCATATTAGGATTCCAGTCGGGATGCGAGATTGGATTTTCTATAAAGTTTGACATTTGTTTATCCCCTCAAATTTTGATTAAAAGTTTATTTAAAGGTTAATTATTTTTTCAAAATCTTGATTTGATTTTCAAATCGTAGTGCAAAAGAATAGAAGTGTAAAATTAAATCTGTGATTTATCTCACTATCCGCCATTCAACTTTATTTAAATAATGTCGATTATTCTTTTACGAAAAGTGATGAATAAAATAGAAAATAAATTATCTATATTGTTCAAAATCACAGAGTTCTCCCAATTCTTTACTTAATTGGGTGAGAAAAAAAGGAGTTCTGATGAACGTAAGAATTAAAGGGGAAGAAGGGGAATATTTAGTAAAAAACAGATCCAGTATATTACAATATAAAATAGATGATACCGGTAAACAAACCGGAGAAAGTATATTACATATTATTACAGATTCTATTGAAAATTACTATTATAGAATGAAAATAACTGAAAAATTAAAAGAACAACAAAAATATTTTTAAAATTTATTTTTATAATGGAAATTCAATAAACAAACATTTAAATTGAAATAGGGTTCCTAAGATGAATGATTTTAATACCAAAATTGACTATAAACATATGAAAGCTCGAAATTTTGAATCAAGATTGAAAAATAAATTTATTGTTGATGGTAGTTCTTTATTAGGAAACAGAATGGAATACTCGAATTTTTTTGAAAAGGACACTTCTATTTCAAATGATTTTATTGTAATTAAAATTCTTTTCGAAAGAGCAACACTAAGAGAAGCTTCAAGTTTTAAAAATTATGTGGATAAAACTATTGCAGAAGAGAATAAAAATATGATTATTGATTTAAATGAGTGTGAATTTGTTGATTCTTCTTTTTTTGGTGCTTTGGTTGCCTGTCTTAAAAGAATGAAAGCTATGGATAAGAAATTTTATTTAGTTTATGATAGTACTGATAGATTACCAATCTTTTCAGCCACTGGATTAGATAAGATTTTCAAAGTATTTCCATCAGTTGACGAAGCTATATTAGCTTAAACTATTTCCTTTACTTTTATTTTTTGTTCATTTTCTTTCATAGCTAATCTTTCTCTGTAGAGTTGAGAAATTTCTGCCCCAATAATAAACAATATTGAAGCATAGAATAACCAGAAAAGAAGAACAATAATCAATATAAAAGCCTCATAAAACCTATTTGATCGTAAAAAAGTTTGTATGTAATATCCAAAAACAAATCTTGCTAATTCCCAAAGAATTGTTGCCCATAATGCCCCGACAAAGGTAACTTTTTTATTTAGTTTTGCGTACGGAATAACTGAGTAAAATAAAAAAAACAACAAAAGAACAACTAACAAAGATGTTAACGAAAAGAAGAAATGAACTACACCATCAATTTGAAAACTTTTTAGGAATTCAATACTTTCTGTTGCTTTTATAAAGATATTAATAATCGGCAGAATAAATGTTGATACAAGCACAAGTAATATACTTAACAATACCATCCCGAAATCTCTAATTAATCCAACAATAATTCCTTTATCTTCAGAACTTCCGAAAATTCTATTTAAGATTGTTCTCATACTGCTGAACAGCCAAGTAGAGGTGAAGAATAAACCGCCAAGTCCTAAATAAAAAGCCACGGCACTATATTGAAAAACACCCGGAATTCTTCTTAGAATAGCTGAAGTTGTAAATTCAGCATATTCAGGATAAGGAATCACTGTATTAATTAACTGAGATAAATTATCTTCAATTGTTGTTGTATTAATTATATTGCCTAATAAAGCAAAAACAAGTAAAAGGATGGGTATGGTAGATAAAATCAATGAAAATGCTATACCACCTCCGGAAAGGAAAATATGATGTTCATCAATTCTCTTAAATAAACCAACTACATAATGGTTTAGAAATGCTAAAACCTTTCTGTATTGATTAAAAGTAAAATAAGTCCCTACTATTCTAAGAAATTTAAACTTGCTCATTCATCATTCTTGGTATTGAATCATAATATAAATTAGAAAGTTCATCTATACTGAATTTGTATTTTTTATTTATAATAAAATCGTTTTTATCAGTTTTACCTAATAATCTATAAGG
>JAJRZB010000146.1 GCA_024275455.1 Bacteroidota bacterium
AAAATGGGCGAAAGTATTAATGAAGGTACAATTATTAAATGGTACAAAAAAGTCGGAGACGAAGTAAAAAAAGATGAAATAATTTATGAGATAAGTACAGATAAAGTTGATACTGAAATTCCGTCACCTGCTGATGGTGTACTGGTTGAGATTAAAGCATTTGAACACGAAACTATTCCCATCAATGAAGTCGTAGCAGTAATTGAAACCGATAATGAAGCTGCTGTTAGTGAAATAGCTGAGAATAAGGAACTTCCTTCTACTGATCAAGTTGGTGGTGAAGTGGAAATACCAATGCCTAAAATGGGTGAATCGATTACTGAAGGCACTATAATTAAATGGTACAAAAAAGTTGGGGATGAGATAAAAAGAGATGAAATATTATATGAAATTAGTACTGACAAAGTAGACACTGAAGTTCCTTCACCGGTTGATGGCATTGTGAGTGAGATACTTTTCCCGGAAAATGAAACAGTTGAAGTTGGAGTAACGGTTGCAAAAATTACAACAAAAACCGGATTTGTAAAAAAAGAAGAACCGGCAACAAAAACTGAGAAAGAATTTCAAAAAGAAGAAGTTATTGAACCAACTGTAAAACCTCATGAACAAAAAGTTGAGAAAGTTAAGATTAAATCTTCAAATAAATTCTATTCGCCGCTTGTGTTAAACATTGCAGCAAAAGAAGGTGTTACTCCAAAAGAGTTGGAATCAATTCCCGGCAGCGGAGTAAGTGGTAGGGTAACGAAAAAAGATATCTTAAATTATATTAAAAATAGAGGAACAAGTGTTTCAACTTCCGCCCCTGACATAATAAGTAAATCATCTACCGGTTCTACTACTCAAACAGTTGAGACAATCCCTATGGATAACATCCGTAAAAGAATAATGGAACATATGATTAAAAGTCGTGATACTTCTGTTCACGTTTCAGAAATTATGGAAGTTGATATGAGCAAAATTTATAATTTTCTTAAGAACAACAGAGATAAAATATTAAAAGAGGATAATGTAAAGTTAACATATATGGCTTTTATTTCGTATGCAGCAATAAGAGCTTTAAAAGAATATCCGTTATTTAATGCATCGCTGGATGGTGAAAATATTTTGTTGAAAAAAAATATTAATCTTGGAATTGCCGTAGCAGTTGATCCAAACGGACTTATAGTCCCCAATATTAAAAATTCAGATGAAAAAAATGTTAGAGGATTGGCTAAAGCAATAAGTGATATAAGCTACAAAGCAAGAAATAAAGGATTGTCTCCGGATGACATAATGGATGGCACATTTTCAATAACAAATTACGGAGTATTTGGGGCTTTATTTGGAACTCCAATAATAAATCAACCCGAAGTTGCAATTCTTGGAGTTGGAGCAGTAGTTAAAAAGCCCGTGGTTATTGAAGTTGACGGTAATGATACAATAGGAATTAAACCGATGATGTATTTATCTCTTAGTCACGATCACAGACTCGTTGACGGAATGCTTGGCGGAATGTTTCTAAAACATATTAAAGATGCCCTTGAGAATTTTGATGTGAGTAGTGTTTAGCAAGCTTTAATTCAGTGAACCAAAACATCCAAGTTTTAACCTGGATGTTTTTTATGTTCTTATTTTTCTATCTCAAATTCCGGTTTAATATCAACGGGCAAAGAACTAAGTTTATCAACCAGAATTTTCATAGTTTCGCTTTCAATTCCATATTTTGCAATTAAATCTAATGATCCTTGATAATCACCTTTTGCTTGAATCATCAAAACTTTATTTGCTAAATCAGTTAGAATAGAATAAATTTTATCAAAATTTACTTTAACTTTTTGTGTCTCTTTATTAAATTCGTAAGCACCATTTTCTAACAGGTAATTATAGATAATTGCATTTCCTCCGCCATGAGCTTCACTTATCCCAAATCTAACGGATCTAAATGTTCCGGCTAAAAAAGTTACCCACATTTCATTTTCAAATTCTTTTGGCAGAACACCGTTTTTAATCATACACATATTGTTAAACATTCCTAGAATATCAGCTTTGCATTCTTCAATTTTCGAGTAGGTTTCTTTTAGTTCTTTCTTAACTTCAGTTTCTCTTCCATCTACCTTTATAAATCCTGGTCCGATTCCGTGAGACATTTCGTGCATTAAAGTATGAGTAAAGAATCCATCGAATGTAACATATTTTAATTGTTCTTTATCTAAAACTATTTCGGCAATCGGTTTTAGCAGTTTTTCATATTTAGCTTCATGCAGATTTTTAAGCATAACTTTTTTTGACCCTTTTGCTTTTCTAACTCTTTCGTCATTCGGTAAATTGAATGCTAAGGTTTGTACTCCGGCTTTAGTATCACCGGCACCGAAAACTTCTTGCACAACCATAATTGGTGATTCACTTCCTCTTTCAAAATTTTTATATTCATCCGGAATCGGCAGATTCTTTTCCATATCATTTAAGTAACTGGCAAATTGTTTTAGTTTTTGTGTTTCTTCCGGGTCTACCAAAGTTAGAAAACATTCAAATGCTGCTTTGTAATTGAACAGTGCATCCTCATAAACTTCATACGGACCAATAACAACTTCAATTGTATGATCTTTTAAATCCATCCAAGCCATATCACTTTCAAAATAATCATTTGATTTGAAGGCTTTAGCCCTTAATTTTAAATATTTTTTTAAGGATTGATTATCAGCATACTCAGCTGCTTCATTAAGATATGCTGCAGCTTTTGTTAATTTATCTGCATAAAACTCCGAATATGGAATTGCTTTTAATTTACCATCCTCTAGGCGGATAACTGTAAACTCACTTGTAAAAGATTTCTCATCTTCAGGATGATCTTTAATCCATTTTTCAATTTATTCTTTAGTCATATCCTCAGGGTAAAAGTTAGCTCCAAGTGGTTTTGGATTTTTACCAATAAAAGGTTTATTATGATCAAGCCTGTCAAAAGGTCCGAAATTAATATTAAAATATTCTAACTTAAGTTCATCAATTGGATCATTCGAAAATTCCAGCGATTTTAGTATTTCTTCGTTTTTAGAATAAACTTGCTCTAGAAAAATTTCATCCATTATTTTGGCTGCTTTATAAATATTTTGAACAACTTGTTTTTGTCTTTCATTTAGTAGTGTTTTATCATATTTAATTTCAGTTTTTGCATACTGATTTATTTTACTTTCTAACATACTTTCTTCCTTGGTTAAATTGTTGCTTTGATCAGTGCAGCTTAAGTATGTAATTGTAATTATACTAATCACAATAGTTTTTAATAAAGCGTTCATTCTAACTCCTTTCAGATTTTTTATAATTAAAAAATACTAAAATCCGAACTTTGTTATTGCGAAATATTGTGTATTTCGTTTTTAACAAGTGTATAGGAAAGTAGACATATATATGATAATAATGTTGATTATGAGCTAAAACTAAAGAAAATAAAATGGCATTATTCATGTATACTCAAAATTGAACTAATTAGCGAGGTATAAAATGAAAAAGCTATTAATATTAACAGCAGTATTTTTAGGGTTTACATTTAGCAATGTAGATGCTGGGAATCACCACCATAAAAGGAATCATTATTATAAAACCATTAATGTAAATTACTTTTACGCAGAATTAGAACCTTACGGAGAATGGATTGACATAGGATACGATGATTATGTTTGGCGTCCATACAGGTCAGACCGATTCTGGAAACCTTATTCAGAAGGCAGATGGGAATGGACACGAAACGGCTGGTATTGGGTGTCTTACGAACCGTTTGGTTGGGCAACATATCATTACGGAAGATGGTTTTACGATGATTACTACGGCTGGGTTTGGATGCCTGATGATGTTTGGGCACCGGCTTGGGTAGAGTGGAGATATAATGATTTTTATATAGGTTGGGCTCCGTTGCCACCTTATGCAACATTCAGACCGAGAACCGGAATATATTTTTCAATTAGCTGGCACTCTAATCATAATTATTGGAATTTTGTAAACTATAACCATTTTGTTTCGTTTAACGTACATAACTATTATGTAGATAATTCTACAACAAGGCGAATATTTAGAAAAACCAAATACAGAACAAATTATTTTACAGATAATAACAGAATAGTTAATGCCGGAGTTAGCAGAAGATTTGTTGAAAAAAGAATTGGTAAAAAACTTGTTACAAGAGATATTAACAGAACTAACAGACTTTATGAGTACAAAACCGGGGTTAAAAAAAGTAGGAAGAGCATTGTTGAATACAGACCATCGGAAAAAAGGTTAAGCAAAAAGTATAACTTTGATGAAAGGAAAGTTAAAAAAGGTAGAGAATTAAAATCCCTTAAAAAAGATAAAGTGATTCTTAATAAACGAAGCAAAACTAATAATAAAACAATTAAAAGAAATGTTGAAAGAAAAACAGAAAAAAACTTTAGAAAAAACAGATCGAGTAAAAATCTGCTAAAGAATAACAAAATTGCAGAAAGAAAATATTCCCGAAAAGCTACCAATAGAGTAGAGACGAAAAGTAGCAGATTTACAACAAAAAATAGCAGAATAAATAAATCTAAAAATAAAATAAAAAGTCGTGATGTTGCTAAAACTTACAAAAGAAATAAAGTTAAATCTAATAGAAAAACCGGAAATAAATTTAAGAGTAAAGATGTTACAATAAGAAGTAAAACTAAATCACGAAAATCTTCGAAGTGAAATTCTACAAAAGTAGTTGTTAAAAAAAGAGTAAAAACAAGCAATAAAAGCAGATTCTAAGAATCAGCTTTCCTCAAAACATAAAAAAGCCCAAACTATTTAGTATTGGGCTTTTTTATTAAACTGTAAAACTAAAATCTTAAGAAACTTTAATTTTCTTTTCCTGCACTAATTTTGCTAATTCGGAAGTTCCGTTTTTAGAAAGAGTCTTTAAGGCTTTTGAACTTAACTTAACAGTTACAAATCTGTTTAATTCTTTAACCCAAATTCTCTTTTTATGTAAATTAGGTAAAAATCTTCTTTTCGTTTTATTGTGGGCGTGAGAAATACTGCTCCCACTTATTGGTCCCACTCCGGTTACTTGACATTTTCTTGACATTAAATTCTCCAAGTCTTAAAAATTACGAATTCACAATATAACTATTTTTTATAAAAATATAAATAAAATTTTTATTTTAACTCTTATTCTGCAGTTTCTTGGGGAGTTCTGGAACCAAGTTCTCTATCAAGCATAAACAGCCCGCCTTTACTGTCTCCAATAAGATTAAAATTATCAACAATTTGTTGAACATTATCTTCTTCTTCAACTTGTTCATCAACAAACCATTGTAAAAAACTTTTGGTAGGGTGATCACTTTCTTCAATCGCCAAATCCATAAGTGTATGAATACTTTTTGATATAAATTGTTCATGTGCGAGGGATTCTTCAAAAACTTGTTGAGCTGAGTCCCAACTAGTTTTAGGAGCATCAATAGCACTTAACTTAACTTTTCCTCCAACACGCAATACAAAATCGTAAAATTTAAGTGCATGCTGGTATTCTTCTTCCGATTGCAATTTCATCCATTGTGACATACCGGCTAAATTTTTTGAATCAAAATATGCGGACATAGACAAATATAAATAAGCAGAGAAAAACTCCTTATTAATTTGTTCATTCAGGGCATCTTGCATTTTTTGAGATATCATTTTTATAGTTTCCTTAAAATAATTATAAATACTATTGCAAAAATAAGAAATAAAAAAGATATAAATTAATAAATGGTTTGTAATGTTTATTTTAGATAATAT
The DNA here is from genome assembly GCA_024275455.1 of Bacteroidota bacterium. Lineage (GTDB taxonomy): Bacteria > Bacteroidota > Ignavibacteria > Ignavibacteriales > Melioribacteraceae. The sequence continues at coordinate 5,749 of JAJRZB010000146.1, forward strand.
TGCATAATTTTTTAAAACAAATGTGGTGATTATGTCTAAACATAATTTTAGATTTCTATTATTGATCTTCTTCTTAAACTCATTGATATTTGGTCAAGTTAGAGAAAGTATTCATAAAATACAATACAACTTTAACAAAGATTATATCAGTAACTCTTTAAAATTTTCAAAAAGTAGCGAAAAAATAATCCCGCTTAATAAGGAAGTGGCAAAAATTTTAAATAAATCCGTTTTTGGCTACCTACCGTATTGGTAATATAGTACTTCCAAATCTTTATTAAGATATGATTTATTAACTCATATAGCAGTTTTTAGTTTTAGTGTAAATTCAAATGGTTCAATATCTAATCCTCCTGGAGGAGCTTGGCCATGGACAGATTTAATCAATGAAGCTCATCAAAACGGTGTTAAAGTAATAATGAGTATTGTAAATTTCAATATTTCTGAATCTCAGATGCATGATGTGTTAACGGATCAAACTATAAAATTGAGTTTTATTAACAATGTTAAAAATAAAATATCGGCATACAGTTTAGATGGGGTAAATATTGATTTTGAGGCAAGCAATATTGCTGTTTCAGACCGGGGAAGTGTGATGAATGATTTTATGCGTGAGTTAACAGATTCGGTACATGCATTATCACCGGAATTGGAAGTCTCTTTTGCAGCTCCGGCAGTAAATTGGTCAGGTTGGAATTTTACAGGATTAGCGGCAAGTTGCGATTATCTTTTTGTTATGGGGTACGATTTTTACGGAAGCTGGAGCGATTTTACCGGTCCAACAGCACCTTTAACGGGAGGGTCCTATAATGTAACAAACACGATTACTTCAGAATATTCTTTTGTAACTCAGAACACTCCGGAAAAACTTATTCTGGGTGTGCCCTATTACGGACCACATTGGATAGCCGATGGCAGCAATGAAGGGGCGGGAACACTTAGTTATGTAAATGCCGAACGTTTTAGAAACACTCAGCCCCAATCGGAAATTTACGGCTTAAAATGGTCTGCTAATTTTCAAAATTCTTGGTACAGTTATCTAAATGGTTTTGAACAGCATCAAGTTTGGTTTGATAATGATTCGAGTTTAGGATTAAAATACGATTTAGCAATTGCTAAGAATTTAAAAGGTGTTGGGATGTGGGCTTTAGGGTACGATGGTGCAAGAACGGAATTGTGGAATTTAATAAATGATAAATTCGGCAGCGGGGAAGTGCCGGTTCCTTCTGCCCCTACTGAATTTAACGTAATTGTTCTGGATGAATCTTCAATTCAACTTAACTATTCTGTATCAAAATATGCAGAGTCTTATGAAGTCTATTCGAGTAGCGACGGAATTAATTTTACTTTATTAGAAGAAGCATTTACAAACACACCAATGTTTAATAATCTTGAGGCAATGCATGCTTATTATTTCAAAGTAAGAGCGAAAAACAGTTCTGGAATATCAACATTTACAGATGTTTTGGCTGCTGTTCCATCTACTGAAAATAAAATATTAATTGTTAACGGATTTGATAGAGTTGCAAACACAAATAATACTTTTGATTTTATTAGTTATTATTCCGGACCTTTAATTTCAAATGGTTACGGATTATCTTCAGCTTCTAACGAAGTAATTTTTAAAGATATCATTGATTTGAAAAATTTCGATGTGGTTTTTTGGATGTTGCTTGATGAAAGTTCTACAGATGATACTTTTAATCAGTTGGAGCAAGAGAAGGTTAAGGAATATTTACAATCAGGCGGAAACCTTTTTGTTAGCGGAGCCGAAATTGGTTGGGACCTAGTTGCTAAAGGCAGTGTTAACGATAAAGATTTTTATAATAATTATTTGAAAGCAAATTATATTAGTGATGCTCCTAAAAATGAACAAGGGAGTTATTACATTGTTGAGCCAATTGCCGGTGAAATTTTTGATGGAACTGGAAATATTTCATTTGATAACGGAACACATGGAACAATTGATGTTGACTGGCCCGATGCAATTTCTGCAATTAATGGTTCATCAAATATACTTAAATATGTTGATGTTGCACTAAGTTCCGGAGGTGCAGGTGTTGCCTATAGCGGTTCTTTTAACGGAAGTTTTTTTCAAGCGAAATTAATTCATTTATCTTTCCCATTTGAAACTGTTTATTCTCCGGAAGAAATAACTACAATTATGGCTAATGTACTAGAGTATTTTGACCTTTCGGTAAATATTAATGAATTAGAGAATATTCCAACAGATTTTTATCTAAGTCAAAATTATCCGAATCCGTTTAATCCAAGCACTAAAATAAAATATAGTATTCCAAATGTAGTCTCAGGCCTGCCTGGCGGACAGGCAAGCTTTAGCCTGAGCAATGTAGTGTTAAAAGTTTACGATATTCTCGGGAGAGAAGTTGCAACGCTTGTAAATAAACAACAAGCCCCAGGAAACTACGAAATTACGTTTGTTAGTTCGGGATTATCCAGTGGAACCTATTTCTATACTTTGAAATATGGAGATAGAATCGAAACAAAAAAAATGATTCTTTTAAAATAAACTAAAATTACGATGACTAAATATTTAATCATAGCCTTAATGTTTATTATTTCATGTTCAGGGAATAACAGCGAAAAGAATACTAATGAAACTAGAGAAGATAGTAATCTTAAAAAACGAGAATCCATTCATCAGCAGGAATGGGAAAAATACGGCAAACAAAATACAACCGGAGAAAGTGACAAAAAAAGTTTTAAGATAAAAGTAAACAATGTAATCAATATTACCGGCGAAAACTTAGGTGAATTTAATACTCCAAAATTTACCTCCGACGGTAAAAATATTGTTTTTACAAACAGTAATTTTAGTGAACTTTGGCTCTTTAATTTAGAGAAAAATAATCTGACAAAATTAGTTAGTTTCCCGAAGTGCGGTTATAAATTTCAAATTTCTGAAGATGGAAAAGATATTTATTTTAGAACGAGGGAGACAAAAAGGAAAAAAGCAGGTGGGGATTATTCAATATATAAAATTAAAATTGAAAATAATAAATTAGAAAAAATATACTCTTCCGGGAATTACCTTTCTACACCGGTTTTAATTGATAAGTATCTTTATTTATTAAAAGAGAACAAACCAATTTGCATAGATATTTCTAAGAAAAAAGAGACTAAAATTTTTCCTCAACCTTATTTCTTTGTACAGAATAATAAGCTTATGAGAAAATATAATTCAGTACAAACAATTTACGGAGAAGAAAAATTTATTGATTGTGATTATTCTAACGATAAAAAATATATATTTGCGTTAACTTCTAATAATGGAATTATTATATTTGATTTAGAGGGTAAAATAATTAATCAGTTTAAAGAAGCTGTAAGTATTACTAAACTTGCTAACAGTAGTTTAGTCTTATTTACACAAGAACAGGATCAAGGACAGAGAATAATTAGTTCAAAACTTTTTATGGGATTCTTAAACACATCCAAAATTAGCAAGGTTAGTTTTGAGAAATCCGAATTAGTGTTTAATCCCGATTGGTCTTCGACAGATAATAAAATAGTCTATACCAATAATAATGGTATGGTAAAAGTACTTTCATTTAATATTGAGTAAAA
>JAJRZB010000147.1 GCA_024275455.1 Bacteroidota bacterium
GACTTCATTCTTTTAAGAAGTGTATTTGCTTCATCCCCCTCAAATACAACATCGCCTTCATCTGTCGTTATAACTATTTTTGCAACATTATCATTTATCTTATCTAACTTTTCTTTAATACTTTTTGTTGCTTGAGAAAAAATCAGCGTTGAAAAAAATAAAATAAGTATGTTGGTTATAAATATTTTCGATTTCATTATGCCTCCGTTTATTTAAAAATAGTTTGTTTTTGTTTTACATCAAAAATAGAATTTTGTGGCATGTAAATCTGTTAAAATTCTGTTAATAAATGTTAAATATTGTTAAAATCACTTGGTATAGCTGTAATTTTCAGTATAAAGAGTTCTCTATCATTTTTATTTAAAATTATTTTTACCAAATTACAGCTGAGAATAGAGTTCTTAAATCGGAACAATAATTAATGAAACAAATATCTATCAACATAATAATAGCTTTAACAACTTTTGCTGTTCTGGGTTTAATTTCAATTCAGTTTTATTGGTTTTCAAATTCAATAAAATTAGAAGAGGAAAAGTTTAATAAAAATGTAGGTAGCGCACTTGCAGAAATTGTAGAATCCCTTGAGCAGAAGGAAGCGGCAAACACCCTTCTCGAAGAAATATCAGAAGAAGATAATGATTTTGTTTTTATAATAAACAGTGATACTGTAACAAAGGTAACCGTAAACAATACCAATAGGAACAATACTAAAAATAATCAAACGAGTTTGAGATACGAACTAACTGCCTCCGGTGATTCTGTTACAAAAAAAGTGAATGTTGTAAGTAATATTAAAATTGAAGCAGATAGCAATTTTGCTCAATCAATTATTTGGAAACAAGATGCTGATAGTCTTATATTTTACAAAACTAAAATAATTGAAAATGTTTGTGATAAACTGATAATAACCGAACAAAATAAATCAATAAAAGAAAGGATAAAAAAATCGAGTATTGATTCTCTATGTAAAGAAATTTTTCCTAAATATGGAATAAATGCCGAGTATAATTTTAATATATTAAATAAGCAAACTGACTCTTTACTTTACCCGGCTACATCAAATAAAATAGTAAGCACCCCTTATTCTGCCAGACTTTTCCCAAACGGTATTTTTGCTAATCAATATTTTTTAATAGTAAATTTTACAAATAGAAGAACCGTACTTCTAAGTTCTGTGTTGCCTCTACTATTGTCGTCCATAGTTTTAACACTGCTTATTATTATACTTTTTTATCTAACAATTAAAATGCTTTTAAAGCAGAAAAAAATCGCGGATATTAAAAACGATTTATTAACAAATATATCTCATGAGTTTAAAACTCCTATTTCAACCATTTCTTTAGCTGCAGATGTTTTGGGAGAAGGTGAGACAAAATATTTTAAAAAATATACCAAGGTTATTAAAACCGAGAGTGAGAGATTAACAAATATGGTTGAAGATGTATTAACAACTGCTTCATTAGAAAGAGATGAGATAAATTTGAATAAAGAATCAATTGATCTGCATAAATTGATTATTGAAGTAATTAATAATTTCGAATTAACCTTAACTCAAAAAGGCAGTGAAGTAATTACTAAACTTAATGCACATAAATTTATGGTTTTAGCAGATGAGAATCAGATGAAGAATGTTTTTACAAATATTATTGATAATTCAATTAAGTACAATAACAATAAACCCAAAATAACTATAGAAACTAGAAGCACTAATGACAAAATCATTATTAGCATTAGTGATAATGGAATTGGCATAGACAAGAAAAATATTAATAAAATATTCGATACGTTTTATCGCGTTCCAACCGGTAATGTTCATAACGTTAAAGGATATGGCATTGGTCTGAATGTTGTAAAAAAAATTATTGAAGCACATAGTGGAAAAGTTGAAGTAACAAGTGAAATCAATAAGGGAACAATTTTAAAAATATATTTACCTTTTTTGCAATGAGTAAAAAGAGAATACTTTTAGCAGAAGATGATAAGAACCTTGGAGAGATTTTAAAAGAATATCTTCAATTAAAGGGTTACGATGTAAACCTATGCGAAAATGGTGAAAAAGCATTAGATAGTTTTTTGAAAAGTGTATACGATCTTTGTCTGCTTGATGTAATGATGCCAATTAAAGACGGTTTTACTTTAGCTAAAGAAATTAAAAATACAAACAGAAATATTCCAATTATATTTTTAACTGCCAAATCAATGCAAGATGATATTATATCCGGATTAAAATTAGGTGCAGATGATTATATTACAAAACCTTTTAATACGGAAGAATTATTATTAAGAATAAATGCTGTGCTTAATAGAACTAGTGTTACACAAAAGTTTCATGAAACTCAGAAATATTCTATTGGTAAATATGAATTTAATTACAACACAAGAGAACTGGAACTAAATACCAAAACTACAATACTAACACACAAAGAAGCAGAACTACTAAAATTATTATGCGATTATAGGAATGATATTTTACATAGAGATGTTGCCCTTAATATTATATGGAAAAACAATTCTTATTTCACTTCACGAAGCATGGATGTATACATTACAAAATTGAGAAGATATTTAAAAAGTGATTCTGATATATCAATTGAAAATATCCACGGTATTGGTTTTAAACTTAATGTTACAAATTAAGTTGGGTTTATTTTATACTAAAACCAAAGTCGTTTTCGGATTTCTTAAGATTGTCATCTCGAACATGTTTTTTGTGAGAGATCTTGTAATCCTAATATAGTATAGAGATTTCTCAATCGTACCGATAAAAGAAATCGGTACTCATTTCGAAATGACAAGTTCTCATATCCAAATTCCAAATATCAATTTGTACTTAGTACTACTTATCAATAATTCTTCTTGTAATTTTTAAGTAAGGAAGATACAAATAAAAAATTGCTCCTAGTCTTCCAACAAGAAAGGCTGTCATTGCTGCAACAACTCCTACAATATCATATTCATTAATCATTAAGTAAAGCACTAACAATATTCCAATTACTTCAATTGCAGTGGCGGGGGTAATCGGACTCGTTCTTTTGAAAGCTACCAATATCGAGCGTTCAAAAGAAACAAAAACTGATAATGCAGGCATCAGTGCAATAATGATTAAAGGCAAAATTGCAAACTCAGTAAGTTCATTTGATAAACCGGACACATTATGAAACCATAAACGAGCCAAAGGAGTAATTGCAATCACAATTAATAATCCGGTTGAAACAACGGCTAATTTTTGTGCAAACTTTTTTAAAGGTGAATATCCTTCACCTTTTTCCCCTACTAACGCAATTGCAACTTCTTGAAAAGAGAGTCCCGTACTTCTAAAAATAAACACTAACGAATTTATTACAGGTAATACAGCAAGGGATTCCAATGCCATTCTGCTTTGTCCGATAAAAAAAGTTACTAAAGGATGTACACCTAAACCTAGCAAAGAGGTTAATGCCAAGGGATAATAAAAAGAAGCTATTCCTTTGTAACTAATTTCTTCAGAGACGGAGTTACTCTTGATAGTTTTCAAAATGTCCAGACTCATCAATTTACTGCCGATCGCTTCGCTGGTTACTCCTACTGTTAAAGCAGATGCCCCGACAATTACACCATCTAAATCATAATATAAATAAAGTATTAGGGCTGTTAGAGACATCATTATTAATCTTATAACAGTTCCATATGCAACTCTTCTGGTAAAATTATACCTTATCATTATTCCTTGATAAAATCTTCTGTATCCTATTGTGCTGGGCCAAGGGAGCAAAATAATTGTAGCAATGTAGGTTAAATCAGAAACCTTTTTAGGTAATGACATTAAGTAGATTGTAACATATTCAAATACTGATGGAATTAAGAAGAGCAGCATGCCAAAAGTAATAATTCCATTTATTGCATAAGTAAATCTTTTTAGTTTTGTTAATGATAACTTATCTTTTACTAAAGCTGTTGAAGCACTCATAATCATAATTACAGGGGCTTCAATAATTAATGCAAAAGAAAATGCAACTCCATAAGCTGCTAAATTAAATTTCGGTTCAGGTAGACGTGCTATTATGGCAGCAATAAATGGACCTTCCAACGACATCATTAGCCATGTAGCTGCTAACGGAAGCCAAAATTTAAATATTTTTGATGAACTTAGTACAACGGAGGAATTTATAGCATTCATTTAAAAGAAAAATTGTTGTTCTCTAAAATACAATGTATTGAACAGAAAGGAAAAGATGTTTTATTCTAACCTTTTACTAAATCTAAGTGAGCTTAAATATAGAATTATC
>JAJRZB010000148.1 GCA_024275455.1 Bacteroidota bacterium
GGAAACTTAAAGTGAAAGAAGGCGATATTACATCAGCCGGTGAAACTATTTTATTTGAGTTAAAATGAAAAAATCTTATATCCCAAATACAATTACTGCATTTAGTCTGTTAAGCGGATTTTTATCAATTATTTATTCCAGCAAGGAAGATTTTCAATTAGCTGTTGTAATGATTTTTGCTGCTGCAATATTTGATTTGGTAGACGGGATTGCAGCTCGTTTACTCAAAACCACAAGTCAGTTTGGTGTTGAATTAGATTCCCTCGCCGATATTGTTAGTTTTGGAGCAGCTCCGGCATTTTTAATTTATAGTTTTCACTTTCATAAATATGGTTGGATTGGAATTATTATTAGTGCACTTCTAATAATTTTCGGCGCTCTGCGTCTCGCCAGATTTAATTCCCAAATTGAAGACATACAAACAAAAGGAGACTTTAAAGGTTTACCTATTCCTCTTTCCGCTATTACAGTTTCTATGTTTGTCTATTATGTTCATAACAATGGCGAGTTTATTCAACCACTTTACTACGTTTCGGTTCCTTTAGTTTTACTGGTTTCAATGGCGATGGTTAGCAATATAAAATATTCTGCCATTCCAAAAATTAATAAGTCAACTCTTCGTGGTAAACCGATTTACTTAGTTTTGGCGATTGTCGGATTAATTTTAACCTTTATTACAGACGGCACTGCATTATTTTATATATTTTTAGGAATTGTTCTATTTGGTATATTCAGACATATAATTAAAAAAATTGTTTCGAATAAAAAAGATGAATTAGAACTTAAAGAAAAACAAATTTGAGATAAAATTGTATAAAGCAACAGTTATAATTAAAACAAGAAAAGATATTTTAGATCCTCAAGGTAAAGCTGCAGAACAAGGAGCTAAACTTTTGGGTTTTTCAAATGTTTCCGGTACAAGAATTGGCAAGCATGTAGAGTTTTTTGTTAATACAAATAATTTAGAAGAAGCAAAAAAAGAAGTTAAGGAATATTCTGAGAAATTACTAAGTAATCCGATTATGGAAGATTTTGAATTTAATTTAGAAGAAGTTGATGAAACCTAAATTTGGTATTGTAGAATTTCCCGGTTCAAATTGTGACCATGATGCATATTATGCAGTAAAGAAAATTCTTGGATATGATGCTGAATTTTTATGGCATAAAGATACGGATATTAAAAACAGTGATGTAATAATTTTACCCGGAGGATTTTCTTACGGAGATTATTTAAGAACAGGTGCCATTGCTAAATTTGCTCCTATTATGGAAGAAGTAGTTTCATTTGCCAATTCCGGAGGAATTGTAATTGGTATTTGTAACGGATTTCAAGTTTTGTTAGAATCCGGATTGTTACCAGGAGTAATGATAAAAAATGAATCGTTAAAATTTGTCTGTAAAGATGTTTATTTAAAGGTTGTAAATAAAAATTCAACTTTTACGAGTAAAATTGAAAAAGATATAATTAAAATTCCAATTGCACATGGTGAAGGAAATTACTTTGCGGATGATGATACATTAAAATCTTTGAAAGAAAATAACCAGATTGTTTTTGAATATGTTAATAAAAATGGCGAGGTAGACGAAGCATCAAATCCGAATGGGTCAAAGTTAAATATTGCGGGAATTATCAATGCAAAGGGTAATGTTATCGGAATGATGCCACATCCAGAAAGAGCTTGTGATTCCATTCTGGGTAATATTGACGGACAACAGATTTTTAATTCTATAGTAAGTAATTTAAAATTACTTGAAATTTATTAAATAAACAGAGGTAAATATGTTTGGAAGTTTAGGCGCAACATAGATAATATTAATTATAGTTGCAATAGTTTTGCTTTTTGGCGCTAAGAAAATTCCTGAATTAGCACAAGGTATTGGCAAAGGAATGAAGGAATTTAAAAAAGCTGTTAAAGAAGTAGAAGAAGATATTACTGAAATTAAAGACGAAGTAGATCCTAAAAAATAATAAACCTACTTAATATTTTTGAATACTTATAAAACTCATTCGGAAAAAATTGCACTAATTAAAAGTGGTGAGCTTTCTCTTAGCGAAAATGTAAAGTTTTTCTTAGATAGGATTGAATCTACGAAAGATCTTAATGCGTTCAATTTTATTTTTAACAATATTTCAGAAACAGTAAAAGACATTGAAGATAAGATTATTAATGGCTCTGCCGGTAAATTAGCCGGAATGGTAATTGCTATTAAGGATGTTTTGGCTTTAAAAGACAAACCTTTAACATGTTCGTCAAAAATTTTAGAAAATTTTTCTTCACTTTACACCTCAACAGCAGTCCAAAAATTAATAGATGAAGATGCAATCATTATCGGTAAGACCAACTGCGATGAATTTGCGATGGGTTCTTCAAATGAAAACTCATATTTCGGTGTAGTAAAAAATCCGGTTAATACTGAATATGTACCGGGTGGTTCAAGCGGTGGTTCTGCCGCTGCGGTTGCTGCCGGACTTTGCGATGTTGCTATCGGAACCGATACCGGAGGGTCAATAAGACAACCTGCTTCTTTCTGCGGAATTTACGGACTGAAACCCAGCTATGGCAGAGTGTCACGATTCGGATTAAATGCTTTTGCTTCTTCTTTTGATTCTATTGGTCCGTTTGCCAATAGCATTGAAGATATTGCTCTGGTTCAAGAAGTCCTTTCCGGTTATGATGAAAATGATTCGACCTCA
>JAJRZB010000149.1 GCA_024275455.1 Bacteroidota bacterium
AATTTTACTTTTTTTATTCTTACTTTAGAATCTTGAAGTTCATTCAGAATAGTTATTGCCCCAATTTTCTCTAAAGATTTTAATACCGAATAGATGTTTTTTTTGTGCAAAGTTTTCTGAATTGATGAAATTGTATGTCTTTCTTTTTCAGAAAGGATATTTAGCAATTTGGATTTAACAGTGTTAGTTCTTTTTTCTTTTGCATAAAGTGATAAGCAGTAATCCATATCACTTATTATAATTTTTTTAGATTCAACTTCCAATCCGTAAGGCACAGAATTTTTTAATGCTTCACCAAGCGAGCAAACGTAATACTCTGCAATCCATTCATAAAACTTAAGTGATTCTTTACTGAAAATCGGTTGAGAGTCCAAAACATCTCTTATAGGTTTAATCTTATCCTTAACATCAGTTTCCTCCGTTATATTTATAACAAAACCCGTCAGAACTCTTTTACCGAAAGGTACAACCACTCTTATTCCGACAAGAATTTGATCTTCATATTCTCCCGGAACCGAGTAAGTAAATGAATTTCTGAATGGTAATGGAAAGACTACTTCTGCGTACACTTGTTACTCAACTGCTTTTTCTAACAATGTTAAACTGTGGTCATTAGTATCCAGCCTGGCTTTTACTCCAAAAGGTAAAGTAAATTTATTTTCAATATGACCAAATGACAAACCATAAATAACAGGAATTTTTAATTTTGCTAATCTATCTTTAAATACTTCCAGGAGTGAAAATGAATTGTGAAATTCCGGGTCTTTTACTTTTTTTTCACAATTCTTAAAAACACCAAGAGCAATACCAGAAGCTTTGGATAAATCTTGTGACTGTAAAAGCTGGGTTAACATTCTATCAATTCTATACGGCTCTTCTCCAACATCTTCGAGAAAAAGAATTTTGTTTTTCAAATCAATATTATACTTAGTACCTATCATACTAACAACAATAGAAAGGTTACCTCCAATTAATTCACCTTCAGCAGCTCCTTCGCTTATTATTTTTATTTGCCCTTCATCTTCCGGCAGATTTCTCATTGTATAATTATTACTTGGATTAAATAAAATATTCTCTAAGTGGTTAACCGAATAATCATTAAAAGTGGAAGTTGCAACAGGTCCGTGAAAACAGACTAAACCCGTTTGAGAATAAATTCCGTATAATAATGCTGTAATATCGCTATACCCGATAAGTATTTTCGGATTTCTTTTAATCAAATTATAATCAATCATCGGTAGAATTCTTGCACAGCCGTAACCTCCACGGATTGCAACTATTCCCTTAACCCTTTTATTTGCAAACATATAGTTTACATCATAACTTCTATCGTGATCATTACCTGCTAAATACCCGGATTTTTCCAAAATATTTTTGATATAGTGGGTTTTAAAGCCAAGTTTTTCAATATTGGTAATCGCCTCATGCAATTGATTTTCGGTTATGTAGCTGCCGGGAGCAATTAATCCGATTACATCATCTTGTTTTAATTTCGGAGGAATAATTTTTTTAGAATCTCTAACCAGAGAACTTCCTGAAATAAAACTGTTTTTTGCTCCTAAAACCGGTAAAACCGATAGTATTGCTGACTTTTTAATAAACTCTTTTCTTTTCATATTTGCCGTTTGTAAAATATTTTTCGTTAATTACTTGCATCTGATTTTTAACAAAATTAAGTTACACAATAAATTTTTTAAAATTAAACAAGGAATAAACAATGAACAAGACCATTAAAATCGTTTTAATGTTATTATTTGTTTCATCATTTAGTTTTGCAAAAGAAAGTAAAAAATATGGAAAAGAAATAACATTAACCGAGAAAACTCAAATTTCAAAAATTCTTGAAAACCCGGAAGCTTTTGTAGGTAAAAAAGTTTTGGTGGAAGGAACAGTTGTTGGTGTATGTGCTAAAAGAGGCTGCTGGATTAGTCTAGCCGGAGATAAAGAATACGAATCAATTAAAGTAAAAGTAAATGACGGTGAAATTGTATTCCCTATGGAAGCAAAAGGCAAAAAAGCTTTAGTGGAAGGTGAAGTTTACTCTTTTGTTCTTGATGGTGAAGGTTGCGGTGGCGATTGCAGCAAAGAAGAACATAAAAAAGGTGATAAAAAAGAAGAATGCAAACACGAGAAAAAGCAGAAAAAAGTTTATCAGATTAAAGGTTTAGGTGCTGTTATTCAATAGAACATTACTGAAAATTAAAATTTTCAATAAAGATGGCATTCCTTTTTTTTGAGATGACATCTTTTAATTATTAAAAATGTACCGGGCACTTCCCGACCAACAAAATGGCGGGCAAGTGAAAGTGCCCGGTACATAAGAATTTACCGAAGCA
>JAJRZB010000150.1 GCA_024275455.1 Bacteroidota bacterium
ATTGATTGTTACAAAACGTCGAAAATTTTTAGTATTAGTTTTACTAAAAGATGGAAAGGAGTTTTTGAAGGTTTTGGTCTTGGATTTTTAAGCGGGGCGGTTACAGGAATGACCATTGGATTAGCAAGTGGAAATGATCCGCCCGGTTGGTTTGCGCTAACAGCATCTGAAAAGGCTTTGTATTTGGGACTTGCTTTGGGAACTGTTGGAGGAGTTCTAGGAATACCTATAGGAGCCTTGGCGGGAAGTAAAAGTATATATTATATAGAAAAATAAAATTATGGAATACAAAGAAGAACAAATAGGTTGGTTAATAACAGGAGCAATGATTTTTTTTATTTTTTTAATGCTTGTTTTTTATCTATTACAAATAGGCTCAAATCCAATTCCGCTTTCCGGTATGGTGATTTTTATAATTATAGCAATAATTGTTATTCTTATGTTTTATAAATTAACAGTAGTTATTGATAAAAATCACTTAAAAGTTATTTTTGGCATTGGCTTAATAAGAAAGAAATTTAGACTTGATGAAATAAAAACCGTTAATAAAACACGGAGCAAATGGTATAACGGCTGGGGAATACGCTTAATTAAAAAAGGTATGTTGTATAACATTCAAGGATTTAATGCTGTGGAATTGTCTTTTAAAAATAATAAGCGTAGAGTTTTAATTGGTACAAAATCAAATAGTAAGTTAGAAGCAGAAATAAAAAGAAGAATAGACAATAAAAAATAATTTCTATTATTATAATAGCATTTACACAAAACATACCTTCTACTTTTTTTTTGAGTTATTTTGATTTACAACTCGTGATCCTTTTCTGTTGCAATTGATGGTATGCTAAAAAAAAGGACTTTTGAAATTCTTTTAGCCCCTCTCAAATCTGACACTTATCCCCTTTTCTTTTGATTATAAAATTTATTGGATTGCTTAAAAAGATATAGATGGTTTTTATGAAATCTTTTGTTTTAAGTAATATTCTTTTCATTTTATTATTGACAAGTCGATAGATTTTAAGTATATAGCAATATGATATCATATTAATATCATTAAAGTGGAGTAAAAAATGAAAAAAGAAATTACAAAATCACAAATAAGCGGATGGGTTGTTCTATTTGCAAACATAATCTTTCTGTTATTTGCCATTGCAATATTTATTTATGGAATCATTTTATTAAAACATCGAAATGGAAGCGGCGGTTATGTTTTAGCTCTTGGAGTTATTTTGCTAATAACAGCCATTCTAATTTTTACCGGTTTATTTACAGTTGAACCAAATGAAGCGGTTGTTCTTATACTTTTCGGTAAATATATCGGAACCGAAAAAACGCAAGGCTTTCGCTGGGCAAATCCTTTTTATACCAAAAAGAAAATATCATTAAGAGTTAGAAATTTTGATAGTGAAAAACTGAAAGTAAACGACAAAAAAGGTAACCCGATTGAAATTTCAGCAGTTGTAGTTTGGAAGGTAGAGGATACTGCCGAAGCTGTGTTTGAAGTAGATGATTATTTAAACTATGTTCATGTTCAATCTGAATCTGCAATAAGACACTTGGCAACTTCATATCCTTACGATGATACGGAGGGCGAAAAAATAAGTTTGCGTTCTTCTATTGATGAAGTTTCCTAACATTTACAGAAAGAAATTGACGAACGTGTAAGTGCTGCTGGAGTTAAAGTTCTTGAAGCAAGAATAAATCATTTGGCTTACTCGCCTGAAATTGCACAAGCTATGCTGCAAAGACAACAGGCGGAAGCAATTATTGCAGCCCGACAAAAAATAGTAGAAGGTGCTGTCGGTATGGTTGAAATGGCTTTGGATAAATTAAAAGATCAAAGTGTTGTTGAATTAGATGAGGAGAGAAAAGCGAATATGGTTAGTAATTTAATGGTTGTTTTGTGTTCAGATAGAGCAACACAACCTGTAATTAATGCAGGAACTCTTTATTAAAGCATGGCACAAAAGAAAGCAGTAATATTAAGAATAGATCCCAAACTTTGGGAAGATTTAAATGTTTGGGCTAAAGATGAATTGAGAAGTCTTAACGGACAAGTAGAATACGTTTTACGTGAAGCTGTTAGAAAAAGAAAGGGAGCGAAAAATAAAAAGCGATAAGTAAAAAAATGACTGTTGAAATTAGGTATGAGAAAGATACAGATATTGAGAAAATATCTTATATAAATAATTTGGCATTTGGTCAAACAAATGAAGGAATGCTGGTTGAAAAACTAAGGTTAAACCCAAAATTTATTAAACAACTTTCCCTTGTTGCTGTTAAGGATGATACAGTTATTGGACATATTTTATTCTTTCCTATAGTTATCGAAAATGGAAGTAAACAGCATAAGTCATTAGCGCTTGCTCCAATGTCGGTTTTGCCGGAATTTCAAAAGAAAGGGGTTGGATCGAAACTTATTAAAAAGGGATTAAAAATTGCAAAAGGATTGAAGTATAAATCCGTAATAGTTTTAGGGCATAAAGATTATTATCCGAAATTCGGATTTCTTCCGGCTAGTAATTGGGGAATAAAATCCCCTTTTAATGTACCGGAGGATGTGTCTATGGCAGTTGAGTTAACGGAAAAAGGGCTTAAAGATGTTTCAGGAGTAGTTAGATATCCAAAAGAGTTTGATGAGGTTGGCTAAATTATTTTTGTAAAAAAAACTAACCCTTAGTTTATAAGTTAAATAAACAATTTTTATAAATAGAAAATTCGATAAGTTGCCAAGACATAGAAGGATTTATGTCTTAGCAACTTTTCAGCAATTTATTTTAATTTTAATTCCGGAATTCTGCCCGGAGTATAAGGTGCACCGTAACTTTCAAGTTTCTTCTCTAGGTTTACCACATCAATTTCTCCAAGAGATTTTATTCTTTCATAAATCGGTGGGAACTCATTTGTTAAGATATCATAAAATAATTTCTCTTTTTGTGTAATTGGTTCTGTCGATCGCCAGTGCGTCCACCTTAAAACAGAAAGTCTTTCATTTATTGTACTTAAAGAAGGAGGGTTTTCCTCAACACTGGGAAATTTACTTTCACGATTAAATTTAAGAGATAATCCATCTAACTCTTCTGCTATTCTATTTGCGACATCCAACAAACTTATGGGTGCAGCAGGAGTTGTAATAATAGCTTGTTTAATTTTATCAACCTTACCAATTAAGCTTTTTAAATATATTTCCGTTCCGGAAATTGTTCTGGATAATTGATTAACTTTTTGTTGAAATGCTACAAGTTCTTCTCTTTCTCTCGGTACAGGTAAACCGTAATCTAAAGGAATAACATTAAAATTAACATTCTTAAAAAGTTGCTTCTCTCCTTCCCTTGTTGTTAAATAGAGTGAAACAGAATATTTTCCCGGTAGAACAAGCGTACTGCTTCTCGGTTTTGATTTCGGATCGAATTTATCTTTTTCAGAAAGAGGGTTCAGACTTTGATAGCGAAGATCCCAAGATTCTCTCTGAATTCCTTTCTTTGCCGGTTTGGTTATTTTGCGAATTACATTATTGTTTTCATCTGCAATAACAAATGTTAAATATGGATCGACCTCATTTTTTTCTTTTCTTAATTCTTCATTCGAAGGCTGGGGAATCGGTTTTCCTTCTTTAAATAATTTTTTCTCTTTTTCTTTTCTAATTTGTTTTAGTGTTTTAGGAACTTCTTTAAGATAGTAAGTAAAAGTTGCTCCGAACTCCGGATTTTTTGCTTTAAAATAATTTGAACCTTGTCCGTATCTTCCTCTTTCTTGGACATAAATTAAAGCATCTTTAACCGGAAAAAGTACAGCTTGTTTATTTTTAAGCTTTTCTTCATTTGCAAGTCTTAGAATGGAATAATCATCGAGAATGTAGAATCCACGTCCGAAAGTAGCAACAACTAAGTCTTCTTCACTTTCCTGAATTGCAATATCTTTAACGGAAATTGTCGGGATACCGGATTTTAATTGTGTCCAGCTTTTACCGGAATTGTTTGAGAAAAACACCCCGAATTCTGTTCCGACAAAAAGTAAGTTTTTATCTACAAAATCCTGTTCAATTGAATGTACAGGTCCGTTTTTAGGTAAGTTTGAAGAAATTGATTTCCAGGTTTTTCCTTTATCCTTACTTATAAAAACATAAGGTTTAAAATCATCTCTTTTATGATTGTTAAAAGTTGCATATACTATATTTTCATCAAATTTAGAAGGTAGAATATCACTTACGTAAGTATACTTAGGTACCCCTGGAAATTTATCAATCTTTCTCCAGGTTTTTGCATCTTCACTAACCTGAATAACACCATCATCCGTACCAGCATAGAGTAAATTTTCCTTTAATCTTGATTCGCTTAAAGAAACAATTGTGCCCCAAAGAGAGGTTGATTTGTTTTTTGCAACGGCATCTATGCTCCAATACTTATCCATTACCTTCCAAGTTCCTCTGTCAGTTTGTGAGGTTAAATCTCCACTGATTTTTTTACAACTGTTTCCTCTGTCTTCACTTCTAAAAACCATGTTAGCGGCACAATAAATTCTTGTGTTTTTATGCGGGCTAACAAATAAAGGTGTATCCCAATTCAATTTAAAAGTTTTTTCTCCAGGGCCAGGTTCCGGGCGAATGTAAACGGCTTCTTTTGTTTTTCTATTGTATCTAACCATCCCTGCATATTGAGATTCGGCATAAACCGTATTGGGATCGGTTGGATCTACTGCCGACCAAAATCCGTCTCCCCCGTTTGTGATAAACCAATCACTATTTACAATTCCATCGGTGTTAATAGTTTGTGACGGACCACCCATACTGTTATTGTCTTGTGTTCCGCCATAAACAAAATAAAATGGTTTACTGTTATCAACAAAAACTCTGTAAAATTGTGTAATTGGTAAATTCTCTTTGTAATCAAAAGTTTTTCCACCATCAAAAGTTTCGTAAATACCGCCGTCGCCTCCGATGAGAAAATTGTCAGTATCTTCAGGGTTTATCCACATTGCATGATCGTCAACATGTCTGTTTTGGGTACCAAGGTTTTTCCAGGTTTTTCCTCCATCAACTGAAACTACAGATCTAACATCCATAAGATAAACTTTGTTTTCATCTTTAGGATCACAAAATATTTCGTTAAAATATTGCCCTGATGAATGTCGATCACTCATTTTTTCCCAAGAGGCACCTCTGTTTGAAGATCTGAAAAAGCCGCCCTTGTTATCGGCTGCCTCCATACTTAAGTAAATATACTCCGGGTTTGCAGGAGAAATATCTAATCCCATTCCTCCAATATCAACCTTAGGCAAACCATTCATAATTTTATTCCAGGTTTCTCCGGCATCAGTAGATTTATAAACTGCTGATTCAGGTCCGCCGCTGATTTTAGTAAAGGTATGTCTTCTTCTTTGTTCGGAAGTTGCATACATTATATCGGGATTGCGCGGATCGAAAATCACATTATTAACACCGGTTTGCTTACTTATTTCTAAAACTTTTTTCCAAGTTTTACCGCCATCAGAAGTTTTGTATAAACCCCTATCTCCTCCCGGTCCCCAAACAGAACCTTCTGCTGCAACAAAAACAATATCAGTATTTCTCGGATCAATTATAATATCTCCTATTTGTCTGGAGTTTTTAAGTCCCATATTTTTCCAACTTTTTCCACCATCTAAAGATTTATACACACCGTCTCCATAACCAAGTGCCCGCTGGTGATTGTTTTCTCCGGTTCCTGCCCAAATTACATTCGGATTTTTAGGGTCAATAGCCAAACATCCAATTGAATAAGAGCCGAAATTTTCGAAAATCGGTTCAAAAGTAACTCCTCTATTAGTTGTTTTCCAAATATTACCGGATGCAACGCCAACGTAGTATTCGCTTGTATTTTTAGGGTTAACGGCAATATCCGCAATTCTACCGGATGTAAAAGCCGGACCTATGCTTCTCCATTTTAGGCCACTGTAATTTGAGGAAGAAGTAGAATCTTTTATTTCTTCGGCATTAGTTGTGCTTGATAAAATAATAAGCATAAGTATAAAAAGTGTAATTAGTTTTTTCATTTTTTACTCATTTTTCTTTAATGACATAGGATATTTAAATACAGTTTATTTGTACCAATTTAAATCTAAAATAATTTTTCGAGAACCTGGATAAAAGATTTAAAATTTTAATTCAATTCCAACAGGACAATGATCTGAGCCCATAACATCTGGTAAAGTAAAGGCATTTGTAATATTATTTTTTAGATTTTCGCTAATAAAGAAATAATCAATTCTCCAGCCGACATTTCTATCTCTGGCTCTTGAAATCATATCCCACCATGTGTAAATTTCAGGTTTGTTATTAAACATTCGCAGTGTATCAATAAACCCCTCAGCGAAAAATCTGTCCATCCAAGCTCTTTCTTCAGGAAGAAAACCGGATACTTTTTCATTGGGTTTTGGTCGGGCTAAATCTATTTCTTTATGGGCTGTATTTACATCACCACAGATAATTATTTTTTTACCTTTTTTATAAAGAGCCACAGCATATTTCTGAAAGGCTTCGTAAAAATCCAATTTATATTTTAACCGTTCAGCTCTGGCTTTTCCGTTTGGAAAATAAATGTTGAATAAAATAAATTCTGGATATTCAGCAATAACAAATCGTCCCTCTCTATCAAATTCCTCAATTCCAATTCCGTGTTTTACAGTTATTGGTTTTTCTTTTGTATAAATTACTGTACCGCTGTAACCTTTTTTGTATGCTTGAGAAAAGTATGAATGGTAACCATTAACTTTTGTTAGGGATTCATCTAATTGTTCCTCCCACGCCTTTGTTTCTTGAAGACAAAGAATATCCGGATTTTCACTTTTAAACCAATCAAGAAAACCTTTTTTGGCAACTGCGCGTATTCCGTTAACATTCCATGAAACTATTTTTAGCTTTTTCATTTATTCCCTTTCGATTAAACTCTATTAGATTTTTTCATTGAGACGTAAAGTTAAAATAAAATAATTGTGTTGGAAATACAAAACAATCTTAAAATCATATCTTTTTTAACCTATTTAGAAATGAACTCAGTCTATAACAAGCAAAAATCATTTTTCTCACTAAATAAATAAACTAATTTTTTCTACATCCTTTCCCATGCATGATTTTATCTGTAATTAAAACTAGAGTCTGGTAGACGTTATGTTACTGATGATAATTCAAAAAACAAATTGGTGTCTAAATTATAAAAGAGTTACCGGAAAATATTGCTAAGGTTATAATTCATGAATTATATTGATATAACTGAAGATGTTTTCCCGAATGTTAAGTTTGAGCAAATGGGGACTCTTTATACAACTTTTCTAACGAATGGTGAGGTTAATTTAACAGAAATTTCATTACGCTTGCAAAAAAAACATTTAAAAAAAACAAATAATTTACCACCAATCTTTATAAAGTTCAGATCTGCGATCTCTAAAAAACAATTGTTTTGCATGGGAGTTTTTTACTTGTTTCAAATCGATATTATAGTACAATATCTCATCTTCTCCTTCTTTTGCGCGGGCAACAACCTTGCCTTCCGGATTACAGATAAAAGATTCTCCGGCAAAAGTTAATTTAGATTCTTTTCCAACACGATTGCACAATGCCGTAAAATAACCGTTTTGGAATGCTGCTGTTTGTATTTCAGCTTCATATAATCCCTCCGGCCATTCTCCAACCGCACCGGCTTGAGGTATAAAAATAATATCAGCTCCTTTAAGTGCCAATGCACGCATATACTCGGGATAATGCCTATCGTAACAAATTGCAACACCAAATTTGCAATGTTCCGTTTCATAAACTTCCGGACTTATATTTCCCGGAGTATAATAGCCCTGCTCGTGGAAACATTGATATTCGGTAATATGAATCATTCTTGTAATTCCAAGCAAGGTTCCGTCCTTACCAATTACCGGGGAGCTGTCAAAAGTATTTTCACCGTCTCTTTCGTAAAGATTAAGAATAATATTGATTCCGAACTCTTTTGCTATTTCGGAAAACGAATCTGTTATTGGTCCCGGAATTGTTTCTGCTAATTTTAGTTTATCATCATTTGCCGGAGTTTGTGGATAGAACGGTTCAAAAGCTAATTCGGCAAAGCAAATAATTTGTGCTCCATTTTTAGCAGCTTTCCTCGCTGAATCCAATCCTCTTTGTAAATTAGACTTTTTATCTTCCGTACAATGCTGCTGTATTAGTGCAATTTTCATTTTAGCTAGTTTTTTATTTTAATTTATCTTCAAAAACCTTTTTGAACTTCTCTACTTTTGGTTTAATTACAAAACTACAATAAGGCTGACTTTTATTCTGCTCATAATAATCTTGATGGTAATTTTCTGCGGGATAGAATTTTTCAAACTTGGTTATTTCGGTAACAATAGGATTAGCATATATTTTTGCTTCTTCTAATTTCTTTTTATATTCTTCCGCTAATTTTTTTTGTTCTTCGTTGTGGTAAAAGATTACCGAGCGGTATTGTGTTCCTACATCATTGCCTTGACGGTTTAATGTGGTTGGGTCGTGAGTTTTCCAAAAAACTTCCAGCAGCTCTGTAAAACTGATTATTGAAGGATCGTATGTAATTTGGGTTACCTCGGCATGTCCGGTTTCTCCCGAACAAACTTCTTTGTATGTGGGATTATCGGTTTTTCCGCCGGAGTACCCGGAAACAACCGATTCAACTCCTTTTAGTTTTTCAAATATTGCTTCGGTGCACCAAAAACATCCGCTGCCGAATGTTGCGGTATCAGATTTTTTATTATCGCTCACTTTATAAATTCCTTTAATATTTGCTGGGTTATTAAAATTGAAAGCAAAAATAAATAATAGGGGAATAAGAAGTAAAACTAAATGCTTTTTGTTGATCATAACTTCGCCAATTTTAATAAGATGTTGCGTCTTTTGCAAAGATAATAAATAATATCAAAAAACATTTAACAGCACAAAATTATTTTACTAATATCAGCTTAATTACAATTATTACACCAAATTATTAAATTTTCTAAAAGCCCAACTTTTACTTTAATATCTGTGTTTATTTTTAAACTCAGTATTTTAATACTTTAAAAAAATGGTTATCAATTTAAAAAGTTGGGCTTTTTTGTATATAATTCCCCCCAAAAACTAGACAATAAATTAATGTGGTAAAATAATTAAATTTACAAAACAAAAGGAGACCACATTACATCAAGAAAAAGAAAAACATTCAGTAAAGAATTTAAGTCAAAAGTAGCCCTGGAGGCAATAAAAGGATATAAAACAATAAACGAATTATCCCGGGAATATTTAGTACACCCGAATGCGATCAGTAACTGGAAAAAACAATTACTTGAAAATGTAAGTGAAATATTTGATAATAAGCGAGGC
>JAJRZB010000151.1 GCA_024275455.1 Bacteroidota bacterium
AATCCGGCAGGTCCGCTTCCAACAATAATAACTTTTTTATCTGAATTTACCGGATTAAAATTAAATTCTATTTCTTTTTCTGAAGGAGATTCATTTACAAAAACATTTACTCTTAATCTAAAAACCGGTTTCTTTCTTGCATCAATTGATCTTTTAAGAATAACAACCGAATTGATTTCATTAAGATTCAGTTTAAGTTTTTTTGCTGATTGCTTTTTAATAAATTCATAATTTTTAATAAAGCTCGGTGGAACGGATATGTCAATTTCTTTTATCATTTTTAGTGTCCTCTTTTTATGAGGAAAAGCTCTAATATTTCAGTAAGACTATTTTGGTGTGTAAGAACAATGTAATTTCTTTGCAGCTTTTTCTAACCTTTTATCCTTTGTCCACAATTTTGCATTACTAATCAACGAAGAAGCAAGGAGGTTTACATCAATTAATCCCAAACCGGTACCATACAATTTGTTAATCTCAATAAATTTTAACATTTCATCATAACTAACAATGGCGGTATAAGGTAAAAAACTCAATAAAGATAATATTTCATTTCGTTTTGAGAGATTTCCGCAAGCAATTTCACCTATAATTAATTGGTGTGTATATACTTTTTCTTCGAGCAGTAAATTTTGCAAATGCTTATTGGGTTTTCTAAAATGATCAATCCAAACAGATGTATCTACAAGAATCATTTTAATGTGCGGACTTTCTTCTTCTTACTTTTACAGCTCTTTTTTCAGAGCCTCCAAGTAAAGCCAATCTCTTAGCACTTTCTTTTGCAATCAAGGCTTCTAATCCCAATTTAACCAATGATGTTTTTTCTTTTACACCGGTTAATTCAGCGGCTTTTTCTAATAATTTGTCTTCAATGTTAAGTGTTGTTTTCATACATACCAATATGTATAAATTATATGGATATGTCAATTATATTTTTTGATTTAGTTGTTCATCTTTAAATAAGAAATAATGCATCAGGGGATTTGTTTTAAAGTTAAATCAATAAGTTGATTTAATAAACCCTCCGTCAACAACAATAGTTTGTCCGGTAATATACCCTGCTATTTCAGATGACAAATAAACTGCTGCCGAAGCAACTTCTTTAGGTGATGCTAATCTTTTTAACGGTATTTCGCCTGCCATTTGTTTGAGCATTTCTTCTTTGGAAACTCCGGAATCTTTGGCTCTAAGTTCGGCTAACTCTTCTAATCTTCCGGTTAATGTTAAACCCGGAGCAACATTATTTACAGTAATATTAAATTGCCCGACTTGATTTGATAATGTTTTGGCAAATGCCGTTACTCCGCTTCGCAATGAATTTGAAAGGAGTAAATTTTCAATCGGTTGTTTTACGGAAATAGAAGTAATGTTAATAATTCTTCCCCTATTATTTTTCTTCATATTTGGCAAAACCAATCTTGTAAATCGAACTGCACTTAGTAAAACTTGGTCTAAAGCATTTTTCCAATGTTCATCATTTAAATCATCAAAATATCCGGGTTTTGGTCCGCCGCAATTATTTACAAGAATATCTATAGCCCCAAAATTATTTTCTACAGATTTTACCGTAGATTTAATCTCTTCAGGATTGTTAATATTACATTTTACGTAAAAAACATCTTTTTTAAATTTGTCTTTTATTTCTTTCGAAGCTATTTCTAATTTCTCTTTGTTACTGGAACAAATTGTCACATTACATTCTTCCTCTAAAAACATTTCTGCAATTGCCCTTCCAATTCCACTACTGGCTGCAACTACAAGTACATTTTTATTTTTAAGGTTTAGATTCATAATAATTCTTTCAGTAAAAAAGTTATTCTTATTATTCTAATATATTAATTATCTTTCAGTTCTGTAACTATTTTTTCAGTATCCATAGCAATAACCAGCTCTTCGTTAGTCGGGATTCTTAAAACTTTTGTGTCAGAATCATCAGTTGTAATTATTGCATCACCTTCAGCATTTTTATTACGTTCCGTGTCAATTTTAATGCCGAGGAACTCCATATTACTACAAACATCTGCTCTAACCTGAACGGCATTTTCTCCTATTCCACCGGTAAAAACAATTGCATCTGCACCACCCATTGCCGCCGCGTAGGCACCAATATATTTCTTAATTCGGTAAGTGTAAACATCGTAAGCATATTTTGCTTTTTTATCTCCCTCTTCTACTGCTTGTAAAATTTCACGCATATCACTGCTTTCACCACTAATTCCAACCAACCCGCTATGTTTATTAAGCAAGGTATTCATATCCGAAATTGAGAGTTCTTCTTTTGCCATGATGTACGGAATTATAGAAGGATCAAGATCACCGCTTCTTGTGCCCATTAAAAGCCCTTCCAAAGGTGTAAAACCCATTGAAGTATCTATTGACTTACCATATTTTATTGCTGCCATGCTACCACCGTTCCCCAAATGAGCGGTAATAATTTTTAGTTCTTCATAAGGTTTTTTAAGTAAAACTGCTGCACGTTTAGATACAAATCTATGTGACGTTCCGTGAAAACCATAGCGTCTTATTTTATAACGCTTATATAATTTGAAAGGTATCCAATATAAATAAGCATGAGGCGGCATTGATGAATGGAAAGCAGTATCAAAAATTCCGCATTGAGGAATATTTGGTAAATGTTCTTTAGCAGCGGAAATACCTTTTAAGTTAGGCGGATTATGCAAAGGAGCAAGTTCAATATTATCTTTAAGTGCTCTTAAAACATCATCGGTAATTAGCACAGAACCGGAGAAGGTTTCTCCGCCATGTACAACTCTATGTCCAACAGCTTCAATTTCGCTAGCCTCTGAAATCACACCGTGATTTTTGCTTAACAAAACAGCAATAACATATTCCAAAGCAATTGTATGATCTAAAATTTCACCTACAATTCTAATTTTTTCTTTATCCTTTGGTTTATGTGTAAGTACGGCACTACTCATACCAATCCGTTCAACCATACCTTTGGCAAGGGCAACTTCTGTTTCAGTCTCAATTAATTGATACTTAATTGATGAACTGCCACAATTTAACACTAATATTTTCAATTAAATTTTCCTTTTTGTTAGTCTATTATTTTTCCGTCATCATCATATTTAAAAAATCCTTGGTGGGTTTTCTTACCAAGCTTTCTTTCTCTAACTAATTTTCTTAGCAACGGACATGGTCTATATCGCGGTTCCCCAAGTGTTTTCCATAATTGCTCCATCCAAGTTAAGACTTCATCCAGTCCCATTGAATCAGCTAATTCCAAAGGTCCCATTTGGAAATTATAACCGAGCTTCATTGCAGTATCAATATCTTTAGCAGAAGCAATTCCTTCAAGTAAGATGTGCATGGCTTCATTTAGTAAAGGAACAATTGCTCTTGTAGTTACAAAACCGGGATATTCATAAACCTCAACTGCAGTTTTTCCAATTTTGGCAGCAAACTCTTTAGTTCTTGCTACAGTTTTTTCAGAGGTATCCATTCCTTTAACTAATTCTACAAGCGGAACTTTAGGGACAGGATTCAAGAAATGCATCCCGATAATTTTATCTGCACGATTTGTTACAGCAGCAATATCCGTTAAACTTAGTGTTGATGTATTAGAAACCAAGATTGTTTCTGGATCGGCAATTTCATCTAACCTGTTAAAAATCAATCTCTTAAGATGGTAATTCTCGGCAACCGATTCAATAATCAAGTCACATTCACTGGTTTCGGTTAAGTCTAAGTTCCAATTAATCCTACTCAAAACCGACTTCATCTCACTTTCGGTCATCGCCCAACGTTCTATTTCATGCTTCATGGAATTGCGTAAACTTTCCTTTGCCAACTCTAAATGCTCCTCATCTTTTTCAATAATTATTACATCAATACCGGCTGATGCAACTGTTTGTGCAATCCCTTGTCCCATTACTCCGGCTCCAATTATAGCAACATATTCAAATTGCGCTGTATTTTCCATTTGAGGTGCATCGTTTAATAAGTCTTCTAATTTTAATTTATTTTTATTCATTTGATTAATTTCTTTTTTGTTTAAAAATTTTTAAATACTAACCAACATTTATACCACAAAAATAGTTACATATTATTACATTTTCGAAAGATTAGTAATCTTTTTTACTAAAAATGATAATACTTATATAAAGTACGAGAACTAAAAATAAAAATGAAGTAATAAAAGGCTGATATGAAGAAACTCCATACCCCATTGACAACTCAGTTGTTATTGAACCCAGCTCTGAAGTTTTAGGAATGATATAATAAAGTACATCCATTATAGAATTAAAGGAGGAGCTATTAATAAATAACGAAATACTCTCTCTTGCATTTAGAATTGGCGACAAAATAAAAAATATTAAGTATGAAAGCATCATT
>JAJRZB010000152.1 GCA_024275455.1 Bacteroidota bacterium
ATGCAATTATTAAAATGAATTTTAGTCAGAATGAAGAAGCAGAAAAATTATATTTAGAGGCAATTAAAAATTCAATCATTACAAATGGTCCTAAAGATAGAAACACAGCTGTGATGATGAATAACATTGCTATAAATTACATGGATACTGGGAAATTGGATGAAGCGGAAAAATATTATAAAAAAGCACTTACAATAATTATAGAAACATTAGGAGAAAACAGACCTGAAGCCGGAAGTGCTTATAACAATATAGCCAGACTTTTTATTCATAAATTAGAGTATGATTCTGCTGAAGTATATTTAAAAAAATCATATGATTTAAAATTCAAATTAAAAGGAAAAGATCATCCGGATGTTGGGTTGGCACTTAGCAATTTAGGTTTTCTTAATATTAACAAAGAAAATTACACTGTTGCAGAAGATTATTTTCTCAAAGCATTAAAACAGTATAAAAAATCCCTCAAAGAAGATCATCCGTATATTGCACTTGCAAAGTTTTGGTTGGGCAGAATATGTTGGAAAACAGGAAGATATTTACTTGGAGAAAAGTATCTTAGAAAAACTTTACAAATAAGAATGGATAAATTACCAAGCGATAATTGGGAAATTTGGCTTACCAAAGGTAATTTAGGAATTTGTTTATTAAAACAAAAAAAATATAAAGAAGCGGAAAAATTATTATTATCAAGCTATAAATTCTATTTTGAAAAAATGCCCAATGATAAAAAACAAGCCAGTGAGTTATTAGCTAATTTAATTCAGTTATATAATGAAACCGGAGATACAACTAAAGAAAATTTTTATAAGAAAAAATTAAAAAAAGCGAATCAATAAAGAAATTCCCTCATATATCAAATAAAAACCAATGCCAGCCAGAAATAAACCTAAAACTTTTATTAACCTGTTTAGCCAGCTTATGTTTAACTTATCTCTATATTTAATCAAAAACTTAGAGAGAAAGAAAAACCAGATAAAACTTCCAAATCCAACCATAAAAGCATAAGTTAAACTTAAAACAAAAGTTGGTAATGACTTTTTTTCCTGCTGTACTTCATCTTCGGAAGGTTTTAGATTAAACTCTTCCAACGATTCGATTTTTTCACCTGTAATTTCTTCAATTGAAGTTACATTTTCATAGAGCAGCAAGTCAAGCCCTCCGGTATTCAGACCAACTGACGAAGCAAAGGAAAGTAGTAAAAACGAAGATGTAAACCAACCGAGAAAAAGTGAAGGATTAGAAAAATTTAAAATTAAACCCGTTCTAAAACCTCCTTTATTTTTTGATAAATACTCTTCGGTAGTTTCACTTTTTAAACTATCTAACTGTAATTTGGTTTTATAAATTTTATATGCAACAAAAAGAAGAAATACCGAACCAACTATTAAAATAATCGGTACTGCTTTTTGATAGTAAGTATAAAGTGAAGTTAATCCGTAAACAGCAATAAATACATAAAGACTCTCCACAATAGCCCCACCCAAAGCTGTTCTTATGCAGTATCTCAATTTACCTTTTAATGCACTTGATGTTATTAGAATACTTAAGGGTCCTGCAATTGGTACCGAAAAAAAGAAACCCGCAAATAATCCCAATAGAAATATTACTATAAAACCTTCTGTCATATTATAACTTTATTTTGCAATTCAGGAACAGTTTTAAATATATTATTTAAGTAAATTACCAAATCATTATTACCGAACAAAGAAATCTTTTATTGATTTATAACTTAAAAGTTTGTTATATATAGTATTATTTTAACGAAAAAAAAACGCCAACATGCCCAGTATAAAAAAAATCGTTTCTTTTATATTTCTTTTTGTATTCATTGTCTACGGACAAAATGATTATGAGAAGCAATTTATTAAATTAGCTCCCGGACCAGAATATAAAGCCGGATGGTTGCACAAACTACTTCTTGGAGAACATTGGAGAGATTTATGGATAACTCCAATTAAAGTTGAAATACTCGACTTAAACAAATTTGCCGGAGGTTTAACTCCGCTAAAAAGAGGTGGAGGTTTCCAAACTAAATCTTTGCGTTTAACTGGCAATGATGGTAATATTTGGAAGTTCAGGTCAATGAAAAAAGACCCGTCAAAAATTCTTCCTGAAATTCTGCGTAATACAGTAGTTGCCGATGTTTTTCAAGATCAAATCAGCTCTGCAAATCCGTTAGCCGCTTTGGTTGCGGCTCCTATTTTGTCTGCAGTTAATATTCTTCAGGCTAAACCATATTTGGTTTATATGCCGGATGATCCGAAATTAGGTGAATTCAGAAATGATTTTGGCGGAGAATTAGGAATGATTGAAATTCATCCTGATGTTGATGAAGATGAAGGTCGTGAATTTGAAGGTGCCGATAAGATAAAAAGTACATTTAAACTTTTTGATAGACTTGCAGAAAAAAGAAAAGAAAAAGTTGATGCAAATAATTACTTAAAAGCCAGGCTAATCGATATTCTCCTGGGTGATTGGGATAGACATACTGATCAATGGAAATGGGCTAGATACAAAAAAGGCAACAAAAGTTATTGGGAACCAATACCAAGAGATAGGGATCAAGTATTTGCAAAGTGGGATGGAATAGGGCCAAGGATTGCTGCTTATCTGGTACCTCAATTTGTTCATTTCGATTATGATTACCCGGCAATTGAAGATATAACTTGGAGTGGAAGATATATTGACAGAAGATTTCTTACGGAAATTACCAGACACTCTTGGGATTCCGTTACAACTTTTGTAGTTAATAAACTTACTAATGATATTATAGAAAACGCAGTCCGTCAATTACCTAAAGAACATTATCAAATTGCTGCAAAAGAATTAATCGGTAAACTAAAATCAAGAAGAAATCTATTAACCGAGTATTCGAAAAAATATTATAATTTAATTAATAAGGTTGTTGATATTTACGGAACCGATAAAAATGATATAGTTGAAATTACCCGATTAAATGATTCTCAAACATTAGTTAATCTTTATGACTTAAAGAAAAAGACTAAAAAGAAAAACATATTGTATCATAAAATTTTTGATAATTCTATTACTGATGATATAAGGATATACTTACTTAGCGGTGATGATAAAGCTATTGTTAAAGGTAACGTTGATTCGAGTCCTTTGATAAGAGTAATCGGAGGTTCAGGAAAAGATAAGTTAATTGACAGTTCGAAAGTTAACGGATATTTTTTGGGTTTATTGCCAATACCAAATTCCGAACGTAAAACCGAATTTTATGATTCCGGTAAAAGAACTAAAGTTGCATACGGTTCCGGAACCTATTTTAATAATACAAAAACTCCTAAGCCAAAAGATGAATTTGAAAAATATGAACCGGCATTAAGAAATAGAAGCGCCAATTGGTTGCCCAGCCCGATTCTTAGTTTTAATACCAATGATGGTTTAAGCCTTGGTGCCGGAGCACAAGTTTATAGTTATAATTTTAGAATGGACCCTTATGAATATTGGATGAATTTTACCACAAGGTATTCAAGCAGACCGCAAAGTTTTAGTGTAAACTTTAACGGAATCTATAATTCCTTAATAAGAGGAACTACAATTACACTGGATATAGAAAGATCCGAATTACTATTTACAAATTATTACGGATTTGGTAATGAAACAACTTTTGATAAAAAACTAGAAGAAGATGAATTTTACCGAATTGATGAAGACCTATTCTCAATCAAAACTGCAGTTCACTTAAATTATTTTGGCAATATTTCAGGAAGTCTCGGACTAAGTTTTCACACATCTGAATTAGATCTTAATAATGATGATCTTCTTAATTCGTTTAAAAGCAGCTATGGACTAAACAGATTTAACCTGTTCGAAATATTTGGTAATTTTAAATTGGATACAAGAGATAGTCCATATTTTACAGAACATGGTTTTTATACAAACCTTGGTCTTTCATATTTTCCCAAACTAATGAGCAATAAAAAATCATTTTTTAAAGTAGAAACATTTTTAAGCTTTTTTACGACTTTAAACACTTTTACTGATTTTACATTTGCTTTTAAAGCAGGGGGAGGAAAAGTATTTGGAGAATATCCTTTCTTTGAATCTATTTTTATCGGTGGAGCTAGTAATCTTAGAGGATATTCAAGAAGAAGGTTTGCCGGAAATGCCGGTGTATACGGACAGTTTGAATTAAGATCTTATCTGTTTCCTCTAAAAATAATTGTGCCGGGAAGATTTGGTGTACATGGATTTATTGAATCAGGAAGAGTTTATGATGATATCTATATAGATTCAGAAAAATGGCATCCCTCATATGGAGGCGGTATTTGGGTAACCTTTGTTAATAATGCCATTTCCGGTTCTTTAAGTATTGCCAAATCAGCAGAAACAACAGCTTATTATATTAATCTAGGAATGGGTTTTTAGAATTAATTATTTCTCTTTTTGCCACTCCCTTCGATTTAAGATATTTATAAGTATCAACTTGAGATTGAATTAACCCAAGAGCTTTATCTTTTTTATATTTGTTTTTATCATATCTATCAATAACTCTGGCTTTTACGTTATCTTTTAATTGAATATTAATAATATCCAAAACTTCATTCTTTATTTCACTATTGTAAATTGGGAAAATAACCTCTATTCTTCTGCTAAGATTTCTTTTCATCCAATCTGCCGATCCGGCAAAAACTTTG
>JAJRZB010000153.1 GCA_024275455.1 Bacteroidota bacterium
AATATTAGAAGGAATGAATCGTAATGCTTCCAAGCATGCTGCCGGGGTTGTTATTACTCCCGGTGAAGTAAGTGATCTTGTTCCTTTAGCATCTGCCGGTGCTAACGGCGATATGGTTACCCAATATAATATGAAGGAGTTAGATTCTGCCGGTATCTTAAAAATGGATTTTTTATGCTTAAGAACTCTTACAATAATTAGAGATGCCATAGACCTAATTGAAAAAACTCGTGGTATAAAAATTAGTATTGATGACATTCCTATAGACGACGAAAAAACTTATAAGTTATTCTCTAAGGGACAAACCACCGGGGTGTTTCAGTTTGAATCGGCTCCAATGAAAGAGCACCTTAAAAATCTTAAACCAACAAGCATCAAAGACCTTTCTGCAATGAATGCCCTATACCGTCCCGGACCGATGGAATTTATTTCCGATTTTATTGATAGAAAACACGGCAGAAAACCAATTGAGTATTTACATCCGCTGCTTGAAGAAATTTTAAGTGAAACTTATGGAATTATTGTTTATCAAGAGCAGGTTATACAAATAGCAAATAAAATAGCCGGAATGTCATTAGCTGAAGCAGATATGTTAAGGCGGGCAATGGGTAAAAAAGACCTTGCCTAAATGCAGAGGCAGAAAGCAAAGTTTGTTGATGGAGCGGTTGCAAATAAAATTCCAAAGAAAATTGCAGAAGAAATATTTGTTGTTATTGATAAATTTGCTAATTATGGATTTAACAAAAGCCATGCTGTAGCTTACAGTTTTGTTGCATATCAAACCGCTTATTTGAAAGCAAATTACACTGCCGAATTTCTGGCAGCCAACCTTACCAATGAATATGGAAACCCGGATAAAGTTACACTATTATTAGAAGATTGCAGAAAGCTTAAAATTCCTGTAAAAAGTCCTGATGTAAATAGACCGACAGTAAAATTTACGGTTGATAACGTAGAAATTATTTTTGGAATGTCTGCAATTACAAATGTTCGAGTAAACGCGGGTAAAGAAATTGAGAGAGCACATAAAGAATTAGGAAGAAACTTTACAAGTATTTATGATTTTACAATTAATACTGATACACGTATTGTGAATAAAAGGGCTTTGGAAGGATTGGTTCTTTCCGGTGCATTTGATTCAGTAAAAGGGGACAGAGCACAAAATTTTACTGCAATTGAACATGCATTATCTTTTGGTAGTAAAGTTCAATCCGCGAATTTTAACCAAAAAGATAGTCTTTTTGGAGAAATTGAAGAAGAAATACAAATAGAAGAACCGGAATTACCGGATGTAGAAGCTTGGACACACAAAGATACACTTGCAAAGGAAAGGGAGGCGTTAGGTTTTTATTTATCAGATCATCCGTTAAGAAAGTTTGAAGCTGAATATAATTCATTTTCAACAATTAAATTAGGTGATCCGGAGACATTTAAAAATGCTGAGTTTGTGAGAGCCTGTGGTGTAGTAACTTCGATAAGAACACGAATTGATAGATCCGGCAGAAATATGGCATTTTTTACTTTAGATGATTTTAGTGGTTCTTGTGAGTGTATAATGTTTGGTAAAGTTTATAGTGAATGCGGCGATTTAATTCAACCAGACTCAACAATTATGGTATTTGGAAAATTAGAAAGCAGCGGAGATGCTGTTAAACTACACGCAGATGATGCCATTGCACTGTCTGATGCAGCAGCAAAGCTGACAAAAAGTATCGGAATTTTATTAGATATTGAGAAGCATGCCCCAAGTACAATTACATTGGTAAAGCAAATATTTGAAAAGTATTCCGGAAATATTCCGGTAATTATGTATGTTCGTACAAATGTATCATCAAAACGGTTTATTGTGGACTATAAGGTTAGCTTGTCAGATGTTTTTGTAAAGGAAATTCAAAACTTATTTGGAGATGATTCAATTGCCTACCAAACAATGTGATTCAAATTATAAAATGTTAAATAATGATCAAAATTTGCAATTGTCATTTTAACTGAGTGAAGAAATCTTAGTTTTCAGATTGTTTTTTAAGATTCTTGTATTATTCGCAACTCAGAACCACAGTTCTTAATAATTATTTGGTACCTTAATAAATTATTTATTTTAATCTATCATTTGATTTAACATCCTTATTTTCATAACTTTTCGCATTCAATATACAAGGGAAGAAAAATATGACACAAAAATGGGCTTTAATACTTGGAGCATCAAGCGGTTTTGGTGGTGCAACTGCTGTTGAATTAGCAAAAAACGGATATCACATTTTAGGAATTCATCTTGATAGACAGAGTACAATGTTCAAAGTCAATCAAATAATAAAAAAAATAGAAAAGACCGGACACAAAGCTGTTTTTTTTAATATGAATGCTGCAGATCAATTAAAAAGAAACGATACTCTTGATGAAATAAAGGAAAGATTTGCAACTAAAGAGCATCCTCATATAAATGTATTAATACACTCTCTTGCTTTTGGTAAATTAAAACCTTTTATAACAAAGTCTCCCAACGATGGAATTACAAAATCACAAATGGAAATGACTTTGGATGTTATGGCACATTCACTTGTGTATTGGACTCAAGGTTTAGTGCATAGAGAATTATTAGCAAAAGGTGGTAGAATATTTGCTCTTACAAGTGCCGGTTCACATCAAATTATTCCTGCCTACGGAGCTGTCTCTGCAGCAAAAGCAGCTGTTGAAGCACATATTAGACAACTCTCAGTTGAACTCGGTTCTATGAAAGTAACAGCTAATGCAATTATGGCAGGTGTTACTGATACACCGGCATTAAGGAAGATCCCGGGAAATGAACAAATGATACAAGCTGCAAAAGCTAAAAATCCTATGGGAAAACTTACTACACCTGAAGAAGTTGCTAAAGCAATTGTAATGTTATGCGGTCCTGAAGCCGATTGGATTAGTGGTAATGTAATTGGTGTAGATGGTGGTGAATTTAATGTTAGCTATACCGGCGATCAAATTTGTCAACCAATTAAATAAAAAATAAATTGTAGGTTTTCTATGTTTGAATTCGGCTTTACTGAAGAGCAACAAATGCTGCGTGAAATGGTTCGAGATTTCACAAATAATGAAATTAAACCTATTGCTTCTAAAATTGATGAAGAATCGAAGATTCCTGATAGTTTAATTAAACAACTAGGTGAATTGGGAATTCTTGGTATTTCTTTTCCTGAAGAATATGGTGGTGGAGGTTTTGGGGAAGTTGGATATTGTATTGCTCAAGAAGAAATTGCCCGCGGGTGTATGTCCACTGCAACAGTAATTGGGGCACATCAGTCAATTGGTGCAAATGTAATTTACTTAGGTGGTTCTGAAGAACAAAAACAAAAATATTTAGCACCTCTTGCATCTGGTGAAAAAATTGCTGCTTTTTGTTTAACGGAAGCACAAGCCGGTTCTGATTCTTTCAATTTACGAACTAAAGCAGAACTTGTAAATGGAGAGTGGGTACTTAATGGGGAAAAATTATGGATTACTAATGGAGGCATTGCTAATATTATTTCTGTTTTTGCTAGAACACCTAAAGGGATATCTGCTTTTATAGTTGATACTAAATCAGAAGGTTTTCATGTAGGACCGGCAGAAAAGAAAATGGGAATAAAAGGAAGTTCAACAAATGCTCTTACTTTTGATAATGTAAAAGTACCGGAAGAAAATCTTGTGGGAAAAGACGGACGTGGATTTCTGTTAGCCATGCAGACTTTAGATGCGGGAAGACTTGGGTTAGGTGCTGCTTGTCTCGGTTCTGCCAAAGAGTTATTGGAAATGTCAACAAGCTATGCTAAAGAAAGAGAACAATTTGATGAACCGATCAGTCATTTTCAAGCTATCCAGTTTTATTTGGCAGAAATGGCTACAATGATTTATAATATGGAATCAATTGTGTATCGTACAGCTGTTGACTTTGATAAAGGAAAGAAAAATATTTCCAGACAAACTGCTATGGTTAAATTATATTGTTCAGATTCACTTGATAAAATTGCTGATCTTGCAGTTCAAATTCATGGAGGGATGGGTTATTCAAGAGAATTACCAATTGAACGGTTTTATAGAGATTCTCGTATTAATAGAATATTTGAAGGGACAAATGAAATCCAAAAAGTAATTATTGCTAGAGATATTTTAAAGAAAAAAGGTAAAATGTAAGTTAATTTTAAGGAGATTATAACTAAATGAAACCAATTACTTTAACAGACCAAAATTTTGAGGAAGAGGTTCTAAAATCTGATTTACCTGTTGTTATTGACCTATGGGCGGCTTGGTGCGGTCCTTGTAAAATGATTGCCCCAATTATTGAAGAACTTGCTGAAGAATATGAAGGTAAATTCAAAGTAGGTAAATTGGACGTAGATGAAAATCAGCAAACTGCTATTAAATACGGAGTAAGAAGCATTCCTACGGTTTTAATATTTAAAGATGGAGAAGTTAAAGATACAATTATTGGAGCAGTTCCTAAATCAGTATTTGTTAGCAAAATGGAAGCAATTTAATTATAAAATAGGATGTTGGGGGTTCAATTCAGATAAAATTAATACTTTTTAGACACAAAGTATCCCCTTGACTATTTATGCATGTAATTGTAAATTCAATCACTAATTTTTAATAAACAAGGAATACCCTTAAGATTTATCAAAAAAATAAACCGTTGCTTAACAATTATACTCTATAATAGTAACTTTTCAAATGTTTCTATTAAGAGAAAGTAAGTTTATTGGTTTTGACGAATCAAAAAGGAAGATGTTCCAAAAAAATTAACTAACCACAATTCTTTAACTTTATAAGGAGTAACAAATGTTAAAAAAACTACTTATCCTTTCTTTGATGCTGCTCTTCGCATCAAGTTTTATTACAGCTCAATCAAGAGCAGTATTAAAAGCTAATGGCGACCTCATTAAGCTGAAAGACAGCAGAAATATGAAAGAAGCTATTAAGGTTACCAAATTTACAAACTTAAGTGGTCAAGCAGTTCAAAAAAATGTTTTCTTAGACGGTTCATTGGATGCACAAGGTACTATCGATACATTGGCATATAGTGATATGGCTCCGTTTAACGTAAACTTTGGATTTTTTGACGGAGACGTAATGTTTCAATACTTTAAAGCCCCTGCTGATTTAGTTATAAATGCTGCGGGATTTACAATCTCTGATGATGCTGGAGCTGCTAATACTACTATTTCATTAAGATTGTTAAAATTAAATTGGACTTGGGAACAATTAACAAGTGTAGCTGCTCCAATGAACATGGGTGTTTATCCTGAAGAAGGTGATGGTTTAGGTGGTACAGATCCGTTTGGTGAAAATGCTACTGGTAACTGGGAAGATTCTACAGGTGGTGCATATCCATTACCTCCTTGGGCAGACAATGTTGATCCTGCTGCTAATACTTGGAATTATGATTTATGGAGTGATGGTGGTTTCGGCTGGCCTGTAACTGCTGTTGCATCCGAAAATACAGCTAAAGTTTACCAATGGGTAGACATGAGCGGTTTATTTATTCCAGATACAATAAAGCAAGGTGAAGTTTTTGCAGTTGCTTTATCACATGACGGTACAACTTCCGGTTCTTCAGATAGAATTGGTTTCTGGTCAGATAATTCTATTGGTATCCCTGGATGGAAATACTACGAAGAAGGTAGATTATTACCTCAAGATGGATGGTATACAAGAAAATATACATGGGATTTTGTTGTAGCTGTTGAATTAGTTGGCGACAGAGCTCCTTCAATTTCTGGTGTTACAAGATTATTAACAACAGTTGATACTGGACCTCAAACTGTTGAAGCAATGATTGTTGATGATAACCCAAGTGGTGGTCCTTTTGGTGTTGCTTCTGCTGAATTAATATACAGTTTAGATACAGGTAAAACTTGGCAATCAGTTGCAATGACTGATCAAGGTAGCGATATGTTTGCCGGTGATATTCCTGGACAATCTCCTGGTACTTTAATAACTTATAAAGTTAAAGCTACTGATGTTGAAGGTGGTGTAACAGAAACTGGAACAATTAGTTATGGTATTTTTGAGACTGTAAATCAAGATTTATTAGTAATTTTTAACGGTGGTTCTGAAGGTAGAGCACAATTGTTAGCTCCATATTATATACAAGGATTAGTAGAAAACTATGATCTTTGGGCTGCTTACGGACCGGTTGGTGATTTTATCAATTTCTATGATGCAGTTTTAGAAATTTCTAGTGAAAATGGTCCTGACGATAATAACCAAGCTGCATTAGCAGGTTATGTTGCTCAAGGCGGTAAAGTTCTTGGTGTTATTGGTCAAGAAATTTTAGGTTATTTAAATGGATTCACCGATTCTACTTTTGTAGCCGGAGATTATGAATATGAAGTTCTCGGTGTTATGAATTCTTACAATGATGTTAACTATGGTGCATCAGGAGATCAATCTTTACCTTCTCCAGTATTCCCAGTTGCTGGTACAGCTTATGGCGATGCTATGGCTCAATGGTTAGCTGATAATGCTTTAGATACTGCTTGGTATTATCCAACGGATATTTTAGGAGCTGATAACTGGATGGATCAATTTGATCCAAGAAGTGATATTGGTTCTGAAGTATTTATTAATGCAGCTGCAATTGATGGAACTGTAAGACCTGTTGGTCATAGTTTTGCTCAAGGAAATGGAACTGACATTTTCTTTATGACAGCAGATCCATTGTCATTCGAAGCCGATTCCGGATGGGTTGGTGGTTCAACACTAACTCCTTTGGGTCAATTTATTGGAGCTAAAATTATTAGTGTTAGACAAACAGATAACACTGTTCCTAACAAATTTGAGTTATCTCAAAATTATCCAAATCCGTTTAACCCGTCAACCAACATTAATTTCTCTATTCCTAAGAGTGGTTTAACTTCACTTACCATATATAATGTACTTGGTCAAGAAGTTGCTACTTTGTTGAATAAAGAATTAGCTGCTGGTACTTATACAGTTGATTTTGATGCTAGTAACTTATCATCAGGTATGTATATTTATTCTATTAAATCTGGTAATGTTGAGTTAACAAAGAAAATGATGTTATTAAAATAAGCCGATTATTTTAATTAACAGAAATTTATTAGAACCCTATACAAATCGTGTAGGGTTCTGATTTATTGCATTGAACTTTACTTAATTTTAGTTTTTTTTTGATTTTATATTTAATAATAACTGGAGTTTATATGATAAAGTTCGTTACTTTTTCAATATTTGCAGCCCTCCTTTTTGTTTTTAATAATGTATCTTTTGCCCAATCATCAGTTGGTAAATTATCAGGTAAAATTACTGATGCCGCAACGGGTGAACCTTTAATTGGTGCAAATGTTATATTATTAAATACTTCAAAGGGTTCCGCTGCAGATATTAATGGTGAATACTTCATTCTTAATATTACCCCGGGTACTTATTCTGTAAGAGTAAGTTTTGTTGGGTATTCCACCAAAACAATCACTGACGTTCGAATTGTTCCTGGCGTAACTTATGAGTTGAACGCTTCATTGTCATCTGGCATAAATCTAGATGAAATTGTAGTGACATCCGAAAAGCTTTATGAAGAGAAAGCTACTAATACAGTTAAGGTAATTGATTCTGAAGATATTGCAAGATTACCTGTAAGGGGAGTTGAAAATTTTGCGTCTCTTCAAGCTGGTGTTGTAAAAGCAGAGGGATCTGGTGGTGCGGCCGGTAATGCTACAACTAATGTTAGAGGTGGTAGAGGAAGTGAAGTAGTTTATATTATTGATGGGGTTGTTCAAAATGACCCTTTATTTGGTACAAATAATTCTCAGGTTAGTAACTCGGCAGTTGATCAGATATCTTTCCAAGTTGGCGGTTATGAAGCAAAATTTGGACAAGCTCAATCTGGAATTGTTAATGTTACTACAAAATCTGGTTCTCCTAAATACAACGTTTTTGGTGAAGTTATTACTTCTTCTTTTACTGATAATTATGGTTATAACTTATATAATGTTGCTGTTGGCGGACCAATAATTCCCGGGAATACTGACCATACATTCTTTGCTTCTGGTGAGAGAGGATGGTTTTTAGATGGGGAGCCTTCCGCAATAGGAATTTCTTTCCCTTCTATCGGTTACTATTCTGATTATAAACCAAATAATACTGATGCTGTTTGGAGATATAGTATAAGAACAAATCACGATCTTGGCAAAGATTTTAATTTACAACTTGGTGGTAATATTAATACTAGGAAGCAAAGATTGTTTGATTATACTTATGCTAAAAATAACGCTGAACATAATGCTATTCAAACTAGAGATGTATACTCATTTAATGGAAGAGTATCACAAAATATAGGTTCTTCATCCTTTTGGAATATGACTTTAGGATTTAACTTAAATGATTATGAAGAAGGTGACGGCGTTTATTTTGATAATATTGAAGCTTATGGTGATACTTTATTTAATCCTTATTTAGAAAGACAAGCTAGCGATGCTGCTTTGTTGCAAGATGATGTTGGTATATTCAAACAAAAAGGCAAAGTTGACGATTATTATAGAAAGTATAAAATAGAGACTTTCCAAGGTAACTTTAACTATACAAATCAAGTTGGTGATCACTTATTTGAAGCTGGATTTGGAGCTAACTATAGTAATATGTGTTATTACTCAATGTCGCCAATGAGTCTGGCTAAAGATAATAGAGATTACTTAGCACCTGATGGTGTTACTGTAATTGAGGCAAAAACAAGAGAAGAAAGATACGAAAACGAAAGACCAACAAGATATGGGTATGATATATATGGTAATGAAATTGGTTCTGCAGATTCACTTGGACCCAATAATCCATTATTAAGTTACTTGTATTTGCAAGATAGATTTGAACTTGAGGATTTGGTGTTAAATCTTGGTATTCGTGTTGATTATTTTGATCCTGATACGAAAATTATTAAAAATCCGGCTCTACCGTATGCCGGTGGAACAGATCCAAATAATTTTGATGATGGTGATTATATTCAAAAAGAAACAGAATTTCATATTTCACCGAGAATTGGTATTGGTTTTCCTGTAACTGAGTCAACTGTTTTTCATGCACAGTACGGAAAGTTTATTCAAGAACCGAGATTAATTGATCTTTATCCGTTCCAAAGAAGACTTGATTTATTACAACAAACCTCTTCATTAACTGTTGTTGATGGATATATTCAGAGTGAAATTACAACTCAGTATGAAGTTGGCTTTAGGCAAATATTTGGGGATAATGCAGCTGCTTTAAATATAACTGCATTTTATAAAAACACTCAAGGTTTAGCAAATAATCAAGTTCAGTTTTATCAAAGGCAAGAAAATGGTGAAGTATTAGAATATTATAAAATTACTAATTCTGATTTTGGAACTGTTAAAGGATTAGCATTTACAATTACTGTTCCTAGAGTTAGCTATTTTTCTTTATCATTTGATTATACTTATTCAATAGCTGAAGGAACAGGCTCATCTTCTAATGCTTCTTTTGTGGCAGCGTTTAGAAATACAGATGGTGAAGTACCAAAAGTTATAGCTCCATTAAGTTTTGATCAAAGACACACTGGAGTTGCAAGATTGGATTTCTTCGTTCCAAAAGGTGAACTTGGATTTTTAGAAATGACAGGAATAAACGCTTTAATATCATTTGCTAGCGGAAGACCTTATACACCACTGGAAACACAAGACCTTTTACAAGGTTCATCCAACTGGGGTGATACTAAAGGATATGTAAATTCTGCTTATGGACCCGGTACATTTAAGGTCGATATTAAAGTTGAAAAATCATTTTCACTTGGTAATAGTTTAATTCTTACTCCATATTTGCAGATAGAAAATCTGTTTGATGCAGATAATGTTGTTAGGGTTTGGAGATCTACTGGGTCACCTTATACAACAAATTATCTTGAAACAGACGAAGGTAAAAAACAAGCTCTCCAAAATGGGGAAGATTGGGTAAATGATTATAAAAGTCTAGAACGAAATCCGTCAAATTTTGGTATTCCAAGATTAATTAAACTTGGTTTCAAAGTTAATTTTGCCGGATTATAATCTAATATTTTTATTTAAAAATATAGGTAGAGGTTATGAAAATAATTAATAAAACACTTCTCTTATTGTTCTTGAGTCTTTTCCTGTTTTATGGTTTTACTTCTTCAGTAGAAAAAGATAAGAACAAAATAAATAAGAGTTCATCTATACAAAATGTAGGTGATTCATATAGGTTATTTATCAATAAAATTGATATGCCTATGAACAGCAGGGGAGTCCTTGCTGATGTAAAAATAGATGGGCGTGATGCAGGTAGAATTGATGGCAAAAACTTCTTGTTTTCAGGTGGTTTTTTCCTCAGTGGATACAACGAAAATGGTATCATGTGGACAAATGCAGTTGCCAGTGCCTCGAGAACTGAAGATTATCTACCGGGAAATTTTGCTGATGATGAAGATTCAAAGGGACTTTTTGTCGTAAAATCAGGTGACCCTGATTTTGGCGAGTCATGGCAAGAATGGATTACTGCTGTTAAGTATGGAGCTTATTTTTATGATGGCGACGGTGATGGTGTTTATAATCCGGTCGACCTTAACGGTAATGGTGTTTGGGATGAGACTGAAGATAAACCAGACATACTGGGAGATGAAACTGTTTGGACAGTTTATAGTGATAAAATAGAATCTGCAGATAGAAACTTTTCTAATGTAGAACCGCAAGGAATAGAAATAAGACAAACAGCATGGGCTTATGCTACTTCTGGTGATTTAGGTAACATTATGTTTCTTAGATATTCTATTCTTAACACCGGAGCTGTTTCTCAAGTGCACGATAGTGTTTATTTAGGCATTTGGGCTGATCCGGATTTAGGTGATTACAAAGACGATTTAGTTGGTAATGATACAACATTAAATGCTGGTTTTGTTTATAATGACGGTGATGATCCTGATTTTGGTATTGATCCTCCGGCATTCCTAATTGACTTTTTTCAAGGGCCATGGGAATTTACAGGAAATCCTGAGGATGTAGCTTATAATACTCGTGGTTTGTTATTAGGAATAGATACCATTAAAGGAGCCAAAAATTTAGGAATGGATTCTTTTGTTCATTATATGCAAAGTCATCCAACCCAAGGTGACCCTGATGATGAAATTCAGGCAAGAAACTATTTACGTGGTAGAAATCAAAAGGGAGATATAGTTGACCCATGTAATTGGCAATTTGGGGCAGTTTTCGGAGGTGAAAATTGTCTTGATATAGATGGTCGCTTTATGTATCAAGGTGATCCTGTTGCACTTAAAGGATGGTTAAATACAACACCTACAGATCAAAGACAAATGTCAAATACAGGTCCTTTTAAATTAATTGCTGGACAACCAGTAGATGTTGTTGTTGCTTTAGTTGCAGGCAGAGGTAATTCAGCATTAGCTTCTGTTAAGGATGCTAAAAAGATTGACCGCGCAGCACAATTTGTTTTCCAAAATAATTTTAATTTTCCTGCACCTCCTCCTATGGTAGAACCCATTATTAAAACTGAGGATAATGCTATTGAATTAATTTGGAATACTAAACCTCAGTTCGATTGGAACCCTGTAGGAAACGGTTTTGATATGAAATTTCAAGGTTACGAAGTTTATATGTATAATAAAGAATCTACTGCTCTAAGAGAAGGTGGACAAGAAAATGCCAAACTAATTGCAAAATATGATGTTCAGGACGAAATTAAATCTGTATTGTATGAAGATCCGGTAACCAATGTAAGAAGAATTATTTTTGAAGATGGTATACAATTGGATCCTGAAATTTATTCAACTGAAGATGGTAGAATTAGATTAAGAATAACCCTTGATCCTTTTACTAATTCTACATTAATTAAAGGTAAGCCATATTTCTTTTCAATTACTGCTTTCGGATTAAATATGGAAGAGATTGTGCAATTTGATGCAATTGGAACATATATGATTCCGAATACTGCTGCTGTTGGTATAATTCAAAATGTACCAACAATTCTGAAAGATGAAAATGGTAATAATGGAATTGTTCCTGGTGATAATGCAAATACGCCTTATTATTCGGGAATTGTTGCTGAACATTCTTCAGGTAGTAGTGATGCTATGGTGTCATATTCAGTTTATGATAAGTCTATGGCTTCTAGCGATATTTATGAAGTCGGATTTTTCCTAGATAGCCTAAGTACTATTTATAACTTATTTTATTATGTTAAAAATACAGGTACTGGAAATTTAGTTGCTGACTCTATGCAAGCTTATGATTCAGACGATATAAATAAAATTATTGATGGTGTAATACTTGATGTTGATTGGGTTGAGCCTGGAATAAATAAAACGGAATTTGAAGGAGATATTTGGTTTGCAGAAGAAGATACAACCAAACCAACAGGTGTCTTTTATGTAGGCAATGATGTTGCTTCTCCAGGTCGTATAGCTCCAGTTTCAACTAAAACTTCTAAAGCAATCAATGTTACCAAAATGAAAAGAGGTGAACTCAGGTTTGGTGAAACAAGTAAAGCGTTTAGATATGTAAGAGATCCATTGAGATTTATTTGGGCTGGTAAAGATAATCCTGATGAAGGATTTGTAGATGTTCCATTTGCAGCTTATGTAAATGATCCTAGTGGTGAACAAAGACGTTTAGCTGTTGGATTTACAGAAAGTAATTTCTCTGGAGATACTTTAGCTCATCCGGATGGGATTTGGAATCCTTACGGAAATATTGCTGATACTAAAGAGTATATAATTATTTTTGATGGCACTTACTCAGAAAATCTTGAAGATAACTTAGCTTACTCCGGTTTGGGTAATAATAGACCTGCAGATGTACAGAATGGTTATCAATTAAGGGCTACTGTACCAGGTGCTACTGATTCACTAATTCAAGTGGCTAAGTCAGCTTGGTTCGATGCAATGTATGTTGTTGGGCTTGAAGCTTTAAGTCCAAGTGACAATTTTAGTCCGACCGGAACATTAATTATTGAACCAACAAAGATTCTGACTCCGGCGGATAAATATACTTATCAAATTAAACTCGATAA
Organism: Bacteroidota bacterium; assembly: GCA_024275455.1. Classification (GTDB taxonomy): domain Bacteria; phylum Bacteroidota; class Ignavibacteria; order Ignavibacteriales; family Melioribacteraceae. The sequence continues at coordinate 13,033 of JAJRZB010000153.1, forward strand.
AGATGCTTCTGAAGAAGCTGCACAGTTTGAGAAAGTAAATGTTTATCCTAACCCGTTATTTGCTTATAACCCTGGTGTAAGTTATACTGGTGGTAGAGCTGATGAGCCTTATGTAACATTTGGTAATTTACCAAAAGAAGTTGAAATAAAAATATATACTCTATCAGGAGTTTTAGTTAGAACTTTGAAGAAAAATAACAACTCTTCTATTCTTCAGTGGGATTTAGAAAATCAAGATAGACTTAGAGTTGCTTCAGGTATGTATTTAGCTATTGTAAGTAATCCTGATTTGGGTGATAAAGTATTGAAGTTTGGTATAATAATGCCGCAGAAACAAATTCAGTACTATTGATAGTTAATATTAAAGTCAGGTGCTAAATTAGCACCTGGCAATTACAATAATTTGAAATTAAATTGGAGTTTATAATGAGGAAATTATTAATATTATTTTTAATAATAGCTTCATATACAATGTTGTTAGCTGGTGACGGATCAAGAAAGGGAACATCAGGAGCAGAACAGCTTTTAATTCCCGTAGGTGCTAGATCTATTGCTACCAGTGGTGCATTTGTTTCTAATATGACAGGCTTGGAATCTATTTATTATAATCCTGGCGGTCTAGATTTGATGAATGGCACTGAAGCAATGTTTAATTATATGAATTATGTTGCCGATATTAACTTATCATATTTTGCTATCGGTACATCACTTGACATAGGTTCATTTGCATTAACCTATAAAACTTTAGAATTTGGTGATATTCCTGTAACTACTTTTGAAAGTCCTGATGGGACAGGTCAAACCTATTCTCCTAGTTATTTTGTTTTAGGATTGTCTTACTCTAAAGCATTAACTGATAGGGTTTCTGCAGGTGTAAACTTTAAACTGATAAACGAAAGTATCTTGAATACTAATGCAACCGGTATGGCTGTAGATTTTGGTGTTCAATATAGATTTAAAGAAAATTTATCTTTAGGTGCAGTTGTAAAAAATATTGGAACCAATATGGCTTATGCCGGTGAAGATTTAAAAATTAAAACTTCAGTACCTGGTAGTTCTTTAACAAGCGGTAATGGTGTTTACGAAGCCGATACTGAAGAATTCCAAATACCAAGTTATTTTGAACTGAGTTTAGCTTATCAATTAAGGTTTGATGACTATAATGGTATTATGTTGGGTACAACTTTTAGAAATAATAATACTCTTGAAGATTTAATGCAGTTCGGCATGGAGTACAATTTTCAAGATTTATTATATCTGAGAGGTGGATACAATATGCAATTGCAAAATTCAGATCAATCACTTTATAATTTTACAGTAGGTGCTGGAATAAATTATGAAATGGTTGATGGTATTTCTATTAAGTTTGATTATGCATTTAGAAATGTTGATCAATTCCCAACTGATAACCACGTGTTTACAGTTGTATTAGGATTACAATAGTATATTTTGTTTATTTTAAGTAAACTTGAAAAGGCGTTCATTTAACGCCTTTTCTCTTTATTGTTAGGCTTTAGTACTTAATTCTTTCATTGATTTATTTATAAAATTTTAGTACTTATTATTTTTATTAATTTATTTACTTTAACTATGCACAGAATATTTTTACTACTTATTTTTATTACTACTACTTTAATATCTCAAGAAAACTTTAATTTTGACTTTGATTTTGCTCAATTTAGATTTGATTCAACAAGTAATTATACAGAAGTCTACTATTCTTTTAAACAAGAGGATTTGACTATTGTTAATAAAAATGGAAAATCTTTTATTAAAGCTATTATGCATATACAAATTCAGGATTTAGAAACTGACGAATTAATTGTAAATAAAAATTGGGCATTTGATCAACCAATTGAAGAAGGTGAAACTCAACCATCAAGTAAAGGAATGCTCGGGGCTATTGGTTTTATTTTGAAACAAGGATTTTATCAGTTAACAATAAGTGTTCATGATAAAATGAATCCTGATATTCAAAAAGAATATGTTGAAAAGTTCTCTGTATTACCTTTTTACAGAGATCATTTTGTAATTAGTGATATAGAATTGGCTAGTAGGATTATTAATTACAATGCTGATAAAAAGTCGATTTTTTATAAAAATACGTTAGAAGTTTATCCTAACCCATCAATAATATACACTAATAATGCTCCTGTTTTATTTTATTACTGCGAACTTTATAATCTTAACTTAGACAACGACAAGGACTCAAAACTTACATTGAATAAAAAATTGTATAACAGTAAAAATGATGTTGTATATGAATTAACTAAATCAATTAGTAAGTTAAAAGAATCTATTGTTGATGTTGGAGTTATTAATTTGCAAAAATATAGTACTGATACTTATACTTTAGTTTTAACAATTTCAGATTCAGTATCAAATAAAGTAGTAGCATCTAGTAAAAAATTCTTTTTTGTTAATCCGGGTGTAAAACCCAAAGAATCTTTTGTTAAAACATCAAATTACTTAAGTAGTGAATTTGGTGTTTATGCTGATGAAGAATGTGATGATTTATTTGAAAAATCGAGAATAATAGCTACTTCAAACGAAATTGATGAATTTGAAGACCTTGATTCTTTAAACCAGAAAAGAGAATTTCTCTATAAATTTTGGAAAAAAAGAGATACAAATCCTGCAACCCGGGTAAATGAATTTAAGCAAGCATACTTTAGCAGGATGAGCATTGCTAATGCAAGATTCAGAACAATGTCAAGCAAAGGTTATAAAACAGATAGAGGACGTGTATATCTAAAATATGGCGAACCTGATCAGATAGATAGATACCCAAATGAAACAAATTCTAAACCTTATGAAATTTGGAGTTACAACCAAATTGAAGGCGGTATAATATTTGTTTTGGGTGATATTACGGGATTTAACTATTATGAGTTACTTCACTCCACTAAAAGAGGTGAGTTGCAAGACCCTAATTGGCAGCGTAGAATTAAGGCTAATTAAATTCTATCATGCTAAACAAGTATAGAATTGAATATTTATTTTTTTTATTTTTCGGCAAATTACTTAGCTTATTTGGGGTTAAATCAATTAAATATTCATCAAAGGTTTTAACTTTTGTATTCTATCATATTGTTGGAATTAGAAAAAAAATAGTTTTTAAAAATCTTACCCTTGCATTCCCAGAATTAACTAAAAAAGAAATTAAGAAACTAGCCTATAACAACTATAAAAGTTTAGCTATATCATTTTTAGAAATATTTAATTTCCCTTCGCTCAGTAAAAATGATGTTAAATCTTTATTATCAGCAAAAGGATTTGATTTAGTAAATGAAAAGTTAAAAGAAGAGAAAGGTTTAATACTTCTTACGGGACATTTTGGTAATTGGGAATTAGGAGCCCTTGCTTCAGGCATTCATATTGGAAAAAAAATTAATGTTTTAGTAAAAAAACAACATAACCCCTATGTGTATAAATGGCTTAAAAAAATGCGCGAACGTTTCGGTAATAAAGAAGTTGAACTTGGAGCTTCAGTTCGTGAATTATTTAAAGCGATAAAAAATAAAGAAATTATTGGTGTAGTTGGAGATCAGCGGGGACCGAAAGAAGGGATAAAAGTTAGTTTTTTTAATATAGAAACACCTACATATATTGGTACTGCAGCTATAGCTTTAAAAACAAAATGTCCAGTTTTAGTTCTTCTGTGTGCTAGGTTAGAGAATGGTACTTACGAGTATATAACAAAGGAAATTGAATACCAGAAATTCCGTGGATCTAAAGAAGATATCACAAAGCAGTTTAACCAAGAGTATATGAAAATTCTTGAAGAAGCTATTAGAAAACACCCTGAGCAGTGGTTTTGGATGCATAATATTTGGAAACATGCTTAGAAGCAAATAAAAGGCAGTATTAAATACATAAAATTATTGTAGAATCACTACAGATGTAATTATTTGGATAGTTTAGTTATATACTTCATTAGTTTTGATTCAATAAATATTTCTCTCCAATCTATCAAATATTTTTTTTTATATTCCACTTGATTATTTTACATCATAATAGTAATATTAAGAGCCAATTCTCTGATTAAGAGTATTATTAATGACATTTATTAATTAAGAATATAAAATGTTCCCACAAATATTACTTTTTATTAGAAGTCAGAATTTTTATTTCATATAAAAAGGAGTACTATATGAGAAAAAATGATTTACTACTTTTTTTTAATTTTACGTTTCAAAGAGTTATTTACAACTAAGTTATGTTGACATTTTTTATATCCACAATGTCAATTATTTGAATTTAATTAATTTAATTTAGGAGGACTTATGCCAAAAAAAGTTACATTCAAAAACTACTCATACTCGGCATGGCTCTTGCATTTTTTATTGTTGGATGCGTTGATACAAGTGTTCAACCAATCCCTTCTAGTTTTAATTTCCGTAGTGAGGTGGCATTAGTTAATTTTGCTGAAGGTGTTGGCGCTGCCGATTTTTCAATGAGTACTGCTAATGGAGAAACGATTTCTTTTGGAACTTTAGGTTTTGGAGAAGCAAGTTCAGCTTTTTTGGATGTGCCTGCCGGTTCCAAAACGTTAAAGTTTAATTCCGAATCTTACAAATTTAACACAGAGATCGATAAAAAGATTCGATTATTTGTAGTTGGAACCAGTGCTGACAGAAAAGTTGTTAAGTTTACACAAAGATATACTTTTCAAACAGCAGATGATCCTTCAAACAATTTCTTGTATCCAGAAAATATGGCTGGAATTGCTTTAGCTAACGGCTCTAGTGACGCTGTAGTTACTAAGATTCATGCAGTCTCATCGGATGTGGATACAATGATATCATTACCTTCACCTTTGGAATTAGGCGATATTGCAAGTTATAGGTATCTTAAAGCAGGAACTTATACTTTAGAAATCATAGCTGAAGGTTCAGCAGGTGATACTGTAATTACATCTTTTCAAACTCCTTCTCTTTCATCTAAAGGAAGATATACAGCTGCAATTTATGATGTGAAAGCAAGTTTGAAAAACAAAGTATTTACAGATGATTAGAAAATTGTTTAAATACAAAGGAGAAAAAATTATGTTCCGAAAATTTTATACAACAATTCTATTGTTGCTTATTGCTTCTACTTTTTCATTAGCACAAACCGGTACGGGTAGGGTTTCTGGAAAAGTAGTTGATAAACAAACAGGTGAACCTCTTATTGGCGCTAATATTATAGTTGAAGGAACAACACTAGGTGCAGCAACCGATATAAACGGTGAGTACTTAATAAGCCAAATTCCATCCGGAACTTATTCAATAAGAGTTTCATATATTGGTTTTCAATCAGTTAAAATGAGTGAAGTTAAAATTACTTCCGGATTAACAACTAGTATTAATTTTACACTTCAATCAACTGATTTTGCTACCGGAGATGTTGTTATTATTGCTGAAAGACCTTTGGTGGAAAAATCTGCAACCAATGCAATCAGGGTTATTAATTCAGAAGATTTAGACGCTTTACCTACCCGGGATATTGACGCTATTATAGCGCTTCAGCCTGGTGTTGTACAACTTAACGGAGATACATTTATTAGAGGTAGTAGAGCCGATGAAACTGGTTATACACTTGAAGGTGCGGATATTAAGAATATTCTTAGTAGAGATGGCGGATCATTAGTTAGTGTTACCCCTGATGCGTTAGAAGAAATTATAGTTCAAGCAGGTGGCTATACGGCACAATATGGTAATGCAAATGCCGGTATAATTTCGCAAGAATTTAAGACTGGTGGGGCTCAATATCATGCTTCATTCAGAGTTGAAACAGATAATTTCGGAAATTATCCTGGTGAAAAGTTCTTAGGAGCTTATTCTTATGGATATTCAGATTATGTTTTAACTGTTAGCAGTCCTGTATTTACTGATAAATTAAAACTTTTTGTATCAGGTGAAAATTATTTTATGATAGATAAAACTCCTATGTTTTTCGATGCAAATCCGACTGCATTTTCTGATGGAGCTTTATTTGATACAACAAAAGTATATGATACCGGTGTATTTGGTGGAGATAAAAATGAATATCAAATACTTAAATGGAATGGAGGAAATCTGGATGGCAGGTTGCTTAACAGATATACTCTTAACAGCACTTTGTTATACGACAGTAATCCATTGATGATTAGATTAGCTACTGCGTTTACATATCAAACCCAACAAAATAGCCCTCGAGATATAAGGGATATGTTTAACCAGAGTAGAACTCCTGTAACAGATCAGTCTAATTTATTACTCAATTTAAAAACTACCTATTTGCTAACATCAAATTCTTATTTTACTGCTAATATTAATTATTTTGATGGTAGGAGTAAAACATATGATCCAATATTTAAAGATGATGTAATGTCCTACAGTGATAGTTTAGCAAATGCTAAATATGGCTATGAATTTAGAAATTATACTACAGGACCTCCTGCATATGATTTTTATGGATTTCCATTTTTTAGAGATGGTACGGTAAGAACTGGTTATGTTAAAGATAAAAATTCATATTTAGGTGGTAGTATTTATTATACTGCCCAAATTAAAAAACATTCAATTAAAGCCGGTGGTTCATACCAAAGATGGACAGTTCGTCATTTGGGAATACAAAACCCTAGTAATGAACTTTCAACAATTAGAAATAACCCGGATCTAACTTTTAATCAAGATTCATTAGCATTCTTAATTGGAAATCTATTGTTCAGAGATTTCAATAATTATGGTTATGATGTATTTGGTAATGAAGTTGATGATGGTGTTTTTGGTGCTAAACATCCAGTTTTGGCATCCGGATATGTTGAAGATAGATTTGAAATTAGTGACATTATCCTAAATTTCGGATTAAGGTATGATTTTATTGATATGGATAGCTGGGCTTGGAAAAATCCTGCTTTACCGGTAATAGATGATCAAACTCATCTTCCGGATCCTAACTCTTTAATTGAAGGACAATCATATAGTTATATTTCTCCACGTCTCGGGCTTGCATTCCCGATTAGTGATCAAACAGTTTTTCATCTTCAATACGGAAAATTTGTTCAATCACCAAGTTTGGATGTGGCATTTAGAGGAATTTATACTGCTGCAGAAATATTCCAAGCAGCTAACTTAATCTCTAATCCAATTGCATATGATCCTAGTCCGATAAGAACTACTTCTTACGAAATTGGATTTGCTCATCAATTTACTGATTTTGCAGCTGTTGATATTACAGCATTCTACAAAGATATTAAGGGACAATTACAATACACAAATATTATTACTGATCCTGGGGCGGCAAAAAGCAAATATGCTGCATTTGTAAATCAAGATTTTGCTACAACACAAGGTGTTGAGGTAAGTCTTAAATTAAGAAGAATAGAAAGAATTGCTGCTCAAATTAACTATACTTTCTCCGATGCTTCCGGTACTAACTCATTTGTTGGTAGTGGTATTGGATCAACCGAAGTAAATAATAACGTACCAACTGTATTATTACCATTAAACTATAATTTTACACACTCTGGAACTATAAGCTTAGATTATAGATTTGGTAAGGATGATGGCGGTTCAATATTGGAACAACTTGGTTTTAATTTCTTATTTACATTTAATAGTGGTCATCCTTTTACATTGGCACGTAATCTTGGTTTAGGTCAGGCCTCTGCTTGGACAGGTGGTTTAATTCCATCGGATGATTCTAGAGGAAGAAGGCCTATTGGACCGGTTAATTCATCAACTACACCATGGTTCTTTAATCTTGACCTTAGAATAGATAAGACAGTTTCAGTTGCCGGATTTGACTTTAACTTCTATGTATATGTAGCTAATGTATTTGATACAAGAAATGTTACTAACGTTTATCAAAAAACAGGCAATGCATATGATGACGGATTTTCACAGTCAGAAGATGGACAACAGCGTATTTCTAAATCAAGATATACAGAAAGATTTGCAGATTTATACAGAAGTTTGAATTTAGGGAACAGACAAGCTGCATTCTTTAAATATAATTATGATTTATTTTCAGCACCTAGACAAATTCGTGCTGGTGTAAAATTTAATTTTTAACTGAGTTTATGCCTCAAAAAATTATAAATTGTGGAGGTTTTGATACATGAAAAAAATAAATATTTATATTTTATTAGTGGTTTTTACCTTTCTATTTGGTTTTCAAGAAAGTTTTCTTGCCAATTATAAAGGTAAACAAAAATCTAACAAACCAAGTTTAGCAAAAACCACTGCTGATCCGGCACAAAGTGTAATTAATATTAATAACATTACCTCTTGGGTTGGCGATAACGGATTCCACGATTGGGTTGTTGCTTCATCTTGGAATGGAGCGTTCCCAAATGGTGCAAATGTTGGTGCTATTTTTGCTGAAGGAATTGTATGGGGAGGAATTGTTAATGATGGTACTTCTCCAGCGGTTCGTGTTAATGGTAATACTTACGGATCAGGTTGTAGAGCTATTACAAGACTATACAGAGTTAGACCTGATTATGCTACTGGCGATTTATCAAGAGATGCAGCATCATTTTTTGCAAAAGGACTTGGTGCAGTTACAGATGCTGATATTCAACAACTAAGAGACCAATACGAAAAAGATTGGAACGAGTGGCCTGCTAATGAAGGAGCTTTGTATAAAGATGTTGACGGTGATGGAACTTATGATCCAACTGTAGATATTCCTGGAGTACCAGGAGCTGCACAGACAATTTTTATTAAATATGATGATTCTTTTTCTAATTCAAACTATGGCTCTCCTCCAATTGGATTGGAAGTTTCCGAAACTTATTGGGCGTATGCTTATTCAGGAGCACTTGGTAATGTAATTTATAAGAAAGTTGATATTGTATACAAAGGTACTGCAATATCTTCAGCCAATGCAACAATAGATAGTATGTACATTGTTCAATGGTCAGATCCTGATGTTGGTAACTCAACTGATGATTATGCTGGTTGTGATACCGCCTTGAACCTTGGTTATGCATACAGTTCACAACCTACTGACGCTACCTATGAAGGCATTGGCTCTCCTCCTCCTGCAGCCGGATATGACTTTTTACAAGGTGTTTCTCAATATACCGGAAACCCTGCAGACAGTGCAATTTTTAATCTGAAATGGAGAAAAGGATATAAATATGTTAACCCGAAACCTATGAGTTCTTTCGAGTATTTTGCTGCTGGTGGAACATGGAGTGATCCGGGTTTTGATTATGACGGGACATTAGAGTTTTATAATTTAATGAGAGGTAGGTTACCAATTCCTCGTTATCCTTCTGGAGACCCGTTTCCAGAGTCTGTTGCTAATGTAACTTCTTTTGGTACTTACTTAACAGATGGTGATCCGGTGACCGGAGAAGGTAAAATTGACGGTGTTGTTGATGGGCCTGGTGATAGAAGAATAATGGTTACAAATGGTCCAATTTCAATGAGTCTTGGCGATACTGCACAAGTAGTTATTGCATTGGTTGGAGGTTTAGGAACGGACAACTTAAATAGTGTTACACAGTTAAAATCTAATGATGTTACTGCTCAAATAGTTTTTGACCAGTTATTTAAGTTACCTTCAATTGATCCACCATCTGTTAGTGTTACACCATTACATAATGAAATAGTTTTAAACTGGGGTGGAAATCAAGAAAGTATCAATTCAATTGAAAATTTCAGCGATCAAAATTATCAATTTGAAGGTTATGTAGTTTATCAATTGCCAAGTGCTTCTGCAAGTATAGAAGAAGGTGTATTATTAGCAACCTTTGATTTAGCTAATGGTATTACTGCAGTTTATGATACCGTTAGTGATATAAATGGTAAAGCAATACCTGATCTTGTTATTGAAGGTAAAGATACAGGTATTAAAAGGTTTATTTCTATTGATAAGGATGCAATTAGGAAAACGGATTTGAGAGATGGGCAAACTTATTATTTTGCAGTAGTCTCATATGCTATAAATCCGGCACCTTTGTTACCTTTCCATGCATTAAAGTCTTCGGTTGTTATTTTGCCGGTTGTACCGCAGCAACCTGATCCTGGAGTAAGATATGGTTCAGTTGTTGGTGATACTCTATTTGCAATGCATGATGGAAAGAGTGATGGTGAAGCTTTTGGTATTGTAGTTGATCCTTCAGCTACAACCGGTCATTCTTATGAAATAGCATTTGTAGATACTCCATCAACATCATGGATGATTATTGATAAAACATTAGATAAAGTTTTGGCTGAGGGCCTAACTAATCAAAGTGGTAATGATGATTATCCAATTATAGACGGTATTATGTTTAAAGTTTTAGGTCCTGCTTTATTTGGTACTGATTGGAGTTACGAAGGACCGAGATGGCTTTCAGGTAATCCGGCTAATGGTGGAGAATTAATGTTCGGAGCAGCATTCTTACCTCAAAATTTCTGGGGTGAAACAACTGTACCTGCTGCCGATTTAAGAGATGTTAGAGTAGATGTTTTTCAGGTACAAAGTTATGACTATACAAATGGAAATGGAACTTATGATGTTGGTGAACCCTATGTTGTTGACCCTGATAAAGGACAAGTTGCTAACTTATATAGTACTTGGGGAGGTGGAAACTGGGAAACAACAGCTTTGGTTCCGTTCAAAGTTTATGATGTTTCTGGTGATACACCAAGACAATTATCTGTTATAGTAAGAGATAGAGATCAGAATGGACAATGGGATCCGGATGATGGTGTTATTCAATATAATTATGTATTTGTGCTAAATACAGATTATGACCCGACTGGAAATGATTGGAATCCAACGGCAGGAGGCAGAGACTTTATGGATGAAATTATCCTAAATGGGGGCCCGGTACTTTGGACGTTCTGGTGGACTCCAAGAGGTTCAAGAGAACAAATGGCTGCTGACTTTACAATGACATTTATTGCACCTAAAGTTAATTCAAGTATAGATAAATTTAGTTTAACTGCTCCGTCTGTACAAATCGATAATAATTTAGCTAAAAGTGACGTAGATAAAATAAATGTATTTCCAAATCCCTATTATGGAACTCAAAATAGAGAACCTTCCAGGGATGTTCATTACGTAACATTTAACCATTTACCTGATGAAGCTACCATTCGCATTTTAGATTTAAGCGGTGTTTTGGTTAAAACAATTAACCATACTTCAACTGCTGGACAGTTTGATAGATGGTATTTACAGAACGAAAGTGGTTATCCGGTAGCTAGCGGTGTTTATGTTGTTTATATTGATATGCCTAAACTTGGTGTTTCTAAAATATTAAAATTAGCAGTAGTTAAAGAACAACAAATATTACAAGTTTATTAATTTGTTTATGGAGGCACATAATTTATTGTGTGCCTCTGAAAAATTTAAATTTATAATTGGAGGAAAATATGTCTCAATTAAATAGACTATTGTTCGTGTTTTTTATATTGGTCTTCTGGTCTATTATCACACTTGGAAGTGGACCCGGTAAGGCTGGATCTGCTGCTGCTGCTGAATTACGGATACCTGTTGGAGCTAGATATTTAGCTATGGGCGGATCACAAATATCTGCAGTAAGCGGTTTAGATGCAATATACTGGAATCCTGCCGGAGTTGATTTTTCACCTGCAGATGCTAATGCAATGTTTTCTTATAGAAAATATATAGCTGATATGGATATTAACTATATAGCTGTTAGCGGTAGATTAGGTGGATTAGGTTCATTAGGAATATCTTTTAGATCACTTAACATTGGTGATATTAATGTTACAACAATGGATCAACCTGATGGTACCGGTCAAATAATAAATCCTAACTTCTTTGTTGTTGGGTTAACTTATTCAAATAGATTAACTGATAGAATTTCTATAGGTGTTAACTTCAACATTATAAGTGAAAGTTTCGGTAGGGTTTCAGCATCCGGTTTTGGTATTGATGCTGGAGTTCAATACAGAAATCTGATGGATGTTCAAGGTTTATCACTTGGTGTTGTAATAAAGAATTTAGGTGGTTCGATTAAGTATGATGGAAATGCAACATTTGTTCAAGCAGAACAAACCGGTTCTTCTAGAGGACCAACATGGTATAAAATTGATCCGGCTGCAGATCCATTACCTTCGGAAATGTCTCTTGGGGTATCATATAACAGGGCAATTGATGAGCTTAATCATCTAACTGTTTCTGCTACATATACTAATAATAATTATACTTTTGATGATTACAAATTTGGGTTGGAATATTCATATAATGATATGTTTTATTTAAGAGGAGGTTATTTATATTCTACTCAAACAACTGATGATAGACCAAATATTTTCGGAAATTATTCATTAGGTGCCGGTATTAACTTTATGGAAATTACAAATATAAATCTTTCGGCAGATTATGCTTTTGTACCTGTTGAATATTTTGAAACAAACCACGTTTTTACTCTTAGATTTGGTTTTTAGTAATTTTCATTAAATAATAAACTAATAAAAACGGTTTTGCAATTATTTGCGGAACCGTTTTTTATTTATATTTAATGTAATAATTTTACAATTCGGAAATTTTAGAAAGTTACGACCATGAAATCGAATAAAACACTTTATTTTTTTATTTCAATATTGTTTGTAATATTACTTTACTTTTTTATTGATAATTATTTTAGCGATAACACAAAATCAGAGTTTTTAGGAAAATGGGGAGGGGTATTAAATACCCCGTCAAATCAATTTATTATTTATTCAGATATTAGTTTAGATTCTAATAATAATGCAATTCTAAAAATTTAAAGTCCTAAACAAAATCAATTTTCTGTACCTGTGGATAGTTTAATTATAGATGGCAATAAAATTAGTTTTGCTCTCACAAAATATAAGGTTTCTTTCCATGGAAACTTTATTGCTGATAGCAATAAAATAAGAGGTGTTTGGGAACAAGATAAGTTTAGTAGCCCGTTTACGTTTTACAGACCTGAAGAAATAGGAAGAACAAATAGACCTCAATATCCTTTCAAACCATATAGCTACAATAGTGATTCTGTAGTTTTTTTTAATTCTGATAGTATTAAATTAGCCGGAACTCTTACATATCCGGCAAACTCTGAAGATAAATATCCTGCAATTGTTCTAATTAATGGATTAGGTCCGCATGATAGAGATGAATCTATGTACGGACACAAACCATTTTTAGTTATTTCTGATTTTTTAACAAAAAATGGATTCGCAGTTTTAAGGGTAGATGATAGAGGAGTTGGAGAATCTAACGGAGATTTTAATGCTGCAACAACAAAAGATTTTTCTGAGGATATACTTGCCGCAGTAAATTTTTTAAAAACTAAAACAATAATTGATACTAATAAAATAGGACTAATTGGTTTTAACGAAGGAGGGTTGGTTGCCTCTTTAGTAGTTCAAAAAGTTAATAATATTGAATTTATTGTTTTACTTTCAACTCCAGGTATAACCGGCAAGGAAATATTAATAAACCAAACAGTTAATTTACAACAAAAAGCGGGTGTTCCGGAAGAAGAATTTAGGAGAGATTTAAAAATAAATAAACAAATGCTTAATGTTGTTGAGACTATTGATGATACTGCTGTTGTAAAAAAGGAATTAACAAAGCTATATAAAAAGTTTAGAAAAACATTACCCAAGGAAGATATACTTAGAACTAAGTATTCTGTTAAGACATTTAAAAAGCAATTGGAATTTATGACTAACCCTTGGTTCAAATATTACTTAACATTTAACCCCAGGACCTCTTTTGAAAAAGTAAAATGTCCGGTATTGGTTTTATACGGAGAGCATGATCTACAAGTTGATCCTAAAATAAATATGGTAGCAATTGAGGAGGCTTTAAAAAAAGGAGGTAATAAAAATGTTAAGGGGATGATTTTACCGAAGTTAAATCATCTATTTCAAAATTGCGAAACAGGATTACCAAATGAGTATTCAAAAATAGAAGAAACATTTTCTGTGGAAACATTAAACATCATACTAAAGTGGATAAATAATCTTCATAATGATAAATAGATTATACGCTGATAAGTTCCTTAATTATTATAAGTAATCTCGGAAAACTCAAACAAAAAAAATGGAGTTATTGTTTCGGACTAATGTGAGAGATCTTGATTTTAATTGTTTTTTTAAGATTCTTATAAACAAAGACTATCGAATAAAATTTTAATAAAAATTAAAAACAATAAATTATTAAAGTAACTTTGCAATTATTTTATCCGATAATAATAAGTTCAAGTATTTCTATTTCTTATTATATTTGGTCAAATAATTCTTATAAATAAATGAAAATTAAATTAAATCATATAAAGAACGGCATTATTTATGTTACACCTAATTTCTCAGAAGGTGAAACAGTTAGGTATAAAATAAAGGTCAGTTCACTTTTATTATATGGGTTATTGTATTCCTTTCTTATTATAATGGCAACCATAGTTATTTTAACGTTTACTCCTTTAAAAAGAATGATTTATCATTATGAAGTAAAAGAATTAAAAGAACAAGCTGCAAAAACCGTTGAACTTGAAAAGAAAATAATTTTTCTTACGAAAGAGCTGGAATCAATATCGTCAACTAATAAAAAACTAGAATATGCATTTATTTTAGCTACCTCGGATTCTATCGATTCAACTTCTAATATTTATGATTCTTTAAGATATGAGAAACATAAAAATCTTCCATATGGAGGTAATTTACTTTATATTTTTAACGAATTTTGGAACAAATTTTTTCAAAATGATAATCAGTTAGTTGCTTTTTTTATAAAACCGAGTAAAGGCTTAATTATTAATGAATTTAACCCTGATGAGGGACATTTTGGAGTAGATTTTGCGGTAAGCACAGGTACTTCAGTTTTTGCTTCGCAAGGCGGACTTATTCTATTTGCAGATTTTACTATAGATGATGGTTACAAAATTATAATTCAGCACGATAATGAATATATAACAGTTTATAAACATTGTTCATCAATACTTAAAAAAGAACGTGATACGGTTTTTCAAGGTGATTTAATTGCTCTTAGCGGTAATTCGGGGTCAAATACTACTGGTCCGCATTTACATTTTGAAATTTGGAAAAACGGTAAACCAATAAATCCAAGGGAGATTTTTATAAAATGATAGGAAATAAAAATATGTCAAAAAGAGAAAACGGTTATTCCGAAGATGTTAGCATCTTAAGTGACGGAGTTAATATAGAAGGAAAAATTTCTAGTAATGGAAATGTTAGAATTGACGGTAAAGTTGAGGGTGATGTTATCGTTAAAGGCAACCTCACCTTGGGGATCTCTTCCGTTGTAAAAGGTGAAGTATCAGCTAAAAATATGACAGTTAGTGGAAAAGTTGAAGGAACATTAAGAATTGAAGAAAAGCTTACATTAGAATCAAAATCAGTTATAAAGGGAGATATAATAGCAAAAGTGCTTGTAATTGAAGAAGGCGCTAAATTTGATGGGAAAAGCTCCATGAGTCAATCAACTTTTAGCGGTTCAAAGGTTAGTGAATCAGAAAAATGATATACACGGAAAATTTATAAACAGTTATAAAGAGGTTGGTCCTTATCTGGGACTTGGAACTCAATTAGCTGCTTCAATAATTTTAATGTTTTTTTTAGGTCGATGGCTGGATGGTCAGCTCGGTACTCACCCTATATTAACAATTATTTTAAGTTTTTTGGGTGGGTTTGCCGGAATTTTTAACTTAATCAAGTCCACAATAAATCTAAACGATAAAAAGAAAAGTGAATAGTTTTAATAAAACTATAATTGTTATATATATTCTTGGGTATGGATTATTAACTTTACTCTATTATTTGGAATACTTTTCGCAATTATTTTATATATCTACTTTATATGCGGGTATACTTAACCTGCTTAATTCCTATGCTGCAGTAAAATTATTTGATTTATCCTATAAATCCGGCAGCACAAACTTTCTTCTTTATAACCTTGGCGGTATCGGAATCAGGTTAATGTTATTATTAATCATCTTTGTTATAGTAATAAAATTCTTGAATATTGATAAATATGGATTTATATTAGTATTCTTTATATTTTATTTTATTTAATTAGTTTTAGAAGTTATTTTTTACTTAAAAACTGTAAAGAAAATCACTTAATTTCCTATGTTGCCAGAAACAATAATTGCCGTATCGGATAGTGTAAATTTAGTTGAAGCTGCCCAGCAACAAGAGGGTGGCGGTGCCGGTTGGATAATGCACCATATTCTTGATAGTAAGGTGATGGATTTTGAACCTTTTTTCACTATTCATTTACCTGAAATTCATTTATTCGGGTTAGACATATCTATTACCAAGCATACTGTATTTATGTGGTTGGTGTTTATTATACTTGTTGTTATCTTTAACATTGTGGCAAAATCTTATAAAAAATCTTTTTTGCCAAAGGGACTTTCAAATATGATGGAAGTTCTTGTTGTTTTTGTTAAAGATGAAATAGCGAAACCAACAATAGGAAAAGGTTACGAGAAGTTTTTACCATTCCTACTAACAGTATTCTTTTTTATACTGGTTTGTAATTTTGTAGGACTTTTACCTTATGGGGCAACGGCAACAAGTAATATTTCAGTTACTGCAACTTTAGCAATAATTTCCTTTATTGTTATTCAGGCAGGAGGAATTATTAAAAACGGTCCTATTGGATATTTTAAAGGACTTATGCCTAGCGGACTTCCGTTACCATTGGTTCCTGTAATTTTCGTTATTGAAATATTAGGTTTATTTACAAAACCTTTTGCACTTGCTGTAAGGTTATTTGCTAATATGACAGCAGGGCATATTGTTATTATTGCTTTGTTAGGCTTGATATTTATTTTACAAACATATTTTGTTGCACCGGTTTCGGTTGCTTTTGCATTGTCTATTTATTTATTAGAAATTTTAGTCGCTTTAATTCAAGCATATATTTTTACAATGTTGTCATCCCTTTTTATAGGTATGGCAGTTCATCAAGAACATTAATTACTTATTTCAATTTAAGGAGGAAATAAATGGAATTTGCGTATTTAGCAGCAGGAATAGGCGCTGGACTTACTATTATTGGTGGTGCTTTAGGTATTGGAAAATTAGCTGCTTCGGCTATGGATGCTAGTGGTCGTCAACCGGAAGCTTCCGGGGATATCAGAACATCCATGATTATTGCAGCAGCTCTTATTGAAGGTATTTCACTTTTTTCATTAGTGATCTGCATTCTTTTAGCACTTAAATAATTTTTTAACGGAGTTTAATTACTCCTGCCACTTAATTTAAAGGATAATAAAATCTTCGCATTTTTATCTTCTTTATTGATGCTCTATTCTGGTGGAGAGCAATCCGGTAGTTTGTTGGATGTAAATCCCGGATTGATTTTCTGGACTGTAGTAACGTTTGTTCTGTTACTATTTGTACTAAAGAGAATGGCTTGGAAACCAATTCTTGATTCGCTTAATGAAAGAGAAAATTTTATTAAGGATTCTGTTGAACGGGCAGAAACAGCTAAAAAAGAAGCTGAAGAAATATTAGAGCAGAATAAAGCAAACTTAGCTAATGCTGAAGAAGAGGCTCAGAAAATTATTGCTCAAGGCAGAGAATATGCTGAAAATTTGAAATCTCAAATACTTGAGGATAGTAAAACTGAAGCTAAAAAAATGATTGAAGATGCTACTGTAGAAATTGAACGAAAAAATTTAGAGGCTTTTAATAATCTGAAAAGCGAAATTGCCGGCATAGCTGTAGAAGCTGCCGAAAAGATTATTAGAAGTAATCTTGATCAAGAAAAACAGCAAAAAATAGTAAATGATTTTATTGATGATTTATCGAAGAATTAAGCAATGAGTAACTTTGTAATTTCAACCAGATATGCTAATGCTCTAATGGATATTTCTGAAGAGAATAAATCCTTTGAGAGAGTTGTTCAAGATATGAATTTGATTAGCAATACTCTTGAAAATTCAAAGGAACTGAGAAATGTTTTAATCAGCCCGATTATTGCCCTGGAAAAGAAAACCAATATACTTTTAGAAGTATTCGGAACCTTGATTGGTGATGATGTTCGCAATTTCTTAAAGTTCTTGGTTGATAAAGGAAGAGAAAATGTTCTTTACGAAATTGCAAAAAGGTTTTTGAATTTAAGTGATGAAAAAATAGGTCGTGTTAAAGTTGATATTACAAGTGCAGTTGATTTGGATGAATCGCAAAAAAGTAAAATCAAAAATAAGTTAGAAGAAATGATTAATAAAAAAGTAATTCCCAATTATAAAATTGATAATTCAATAATTGGCGGATTTAAAGCAAGATTTAACGATACTGTAATTGATGCTACTGTTCAGCATCAATTAGAACTTTTAAAAAAGAAATTATTTGAACAAGATTATTTAAGTAATTAATTCAGAAAATTTAATAAGGTAATATAATGGCTCAAGTTAGACCCGATGAAGTTTCGGCAATTTTAAGGAAGCAACTATCTGGTTTTGATAATGAAGTTGATGTTTATGATGTTGGTACTGTCCTTTCTGTTGGTGACGGTATTGCTCAAGTATACGGACTCTCTCAAGTTATGGCAAGTGAGTTAGTAGAATTTCCTCAC
>JAJRZB010000013.1 GCA_024275455.1 Bacteroidota bacterium
ATTAAGAATGCAATTGAATATGAAAATGAGGATTTAAAAGATATTAAGAAGAAACTATCTAAAAATATAAGTTATGCAAAAATTAGAACTGCAAAAGCTATTTTATTTTCTTCCGGGAATTCTTCAGGTTAGATTTTAGCGTGTCTAAATAAGTATCGGCAAGTTTGTAAAATTCATCCCATTTTTCTTTGTCGGAACCGAATTTTATAAAACTCTCTTTATAATTACTTTCACTGATCGAGTATTTTCTAAAAATCTCTTTTTTCTTAATTTCTAAAGTGTCCGAATCACTATAATAATCTTCAGCAACTGATAAATCGACATAAACTTTCGCGAGTTTTTCAATTTCTATTTTATTATCACTACATGCTGCAAAAAGAATAAAAACTAAAAATATAATTTTATAATTAATTGTTTTTGCTCGCATCAAATAATATTTTCTTTTCTCTTTCGGTAAGATTTTGATACCCGCTCCGACTTATTTTATCAAGAATCCTATCTATTTCTTCCTGTGTAACTTCATTGTAAGGACTGCTATTTGAATTAATTTCATAAAATTCTGCTTCCTCAACATCCTTTTTCCCAAATGAAAACGGCGAGGATCGTTTTTTAAATGTACCTCCATATGAACCGGAAGAACGTCCACCACTTTTAAATATGTTAAAAAGTCTATCAAAATTAAAATTATGTTGTCTATCTAACATAACAAACGAAAAACCTACTATAGCACCGCCAAGATGTGCCAGGTGAGCAACAAAACTTCCATCTCCAACTGACAAAAATTCTATAACCATTAAAAAAACAATTAAGTACTTAGCTTTTACCGGAATTAAAAAATAAATATAAATTAATCTATCAGGATAAAACATTGCAAAAGCAACCATTACTCCATAAACAGCTCCTGAAGCTCCAATAATCACTACGGCACCACTACCTAGAAGAAGTTGTAATAATCCTCCGCCTATACCGGCTAATAAATAGAAAACCAAAAATTTTCTGGAACCCATTACATTTTCTATTTCCATTCCAAACATCCAAAGAATTAACATATTAAAAAAGATATGAGAAAATCCGCCATGAAGAAATTGGTAGGTGATTAATTGCCAAGGATAAAATGACCAAACCGGATTACTAAACGGAATAAGTCCGAAATAACCATTAATATATGTATCAAGCAATACTCCGCCAACTACAATATTTTGGGCTAAAATAGAAATAAAAAAAACTATTCCATTTATTATTAGTATATTTTTTATAACCGGTGGGAAAAAGCTAAATCCGCCAAAACCTCTCGGTCTGTATTCGTTGTATGCCATTATAAAATCCTATTAAATATTTCCATCTTTTAATTATCTGAATTTACAAAAATTATCGCAAATAAAAACCCCAAGTAAATGAGGTTTTTATGATTAGACTAAATTATTAAAAAAAGGTTTCAGAAATTAATTATCGGTTAAAGCTGCAACACCGGGTAATACTTTTCCTTCAAGAAACTCTAAAGAAGCACCGCCTCCGGTAGAAACATGAGAAACTTTATCATCCAACCCTGCTTTTTTGATTGCTGCTGCAGAATCTCCACCGCCAATAATTGTAACGGCTCCTTTTTCTGTCGCTTCGGCCAGAGCTTCTGAAATTGCATTTGTACCTATAGCAAAATTATCAAACTCAAAAACACCCATAGGACCGTTCCAAACAACCGTTTTACTATTTGTAATAACATTTTTGAACTTTTCTATTGTTTTTGTCCCAATATCCAATCCCATTTTATCTGCCGGAATTGAATCTATACTTACAACTTCAGATGGAGAATCATTGCTAAATTCGGCTGCAATTCTAACATCTTCAGGTAACATAAAATTTATCCCGCTCGATTTTGCCTTTTCTAAAATTTCCTTAGCCAGTTCAATTTTATCTTCTTCCAATAATGACTTACCTATTTCTTTACCTGCAGCGTTGTAAAATGTGTAAGCCATTCCACCACCAACAATTAAATTATCGACTTTATTCATAAGTTCTTGAATTACATCGATTTTACCGGAAATTTTTGCTCCGCC
>JAJRZB010000154.1 GCA_024275455.1 Bacteroidota bacterium
AACACCGCCGGGAGCATTTGGCATACCCATGCTTAATTTGTAAGTCCCAATATCCACTACTAAATTTCCACCTGTCCAAACATCGGTTGAATTTAACACAAATTCTTTCATATCCATTGGCATATCTTTCCGCATTTCACTGTTTTTTTTAATTGCTTCAATCCCTTTCATCAAAGGTTGATAACTTGGCATTGAAATAGCATCTTCAGTAAATAATTTTAGGGTTGTCTCGTGATCATTCTCCATAATAGCTTTAGACATAATATCATTTAGAGAATTTACTTGTGATTTAATTTTATTAATATCAGGTTGTTGTTCACAACTCATAACCGAAAACACAATTAGGATAAAAGGTATGATTAAAAAGTATTTCGTTGATTTCATATCAACTCCTTTCACTTAGAATAGTAAAATTGTTTTGTAGAGAATAAAATATAGGTAATACTTGTTAATAGACCAAGATATTTTATTATTATAAAAAATTATCTGTAGCAATAATTTTCAACTCATTACCGGTCATAGAACTTTTTGAAGGGCATTAAAACACTTTATATCCTAAAATAAAGTTGTTGACAATTGATTTTATTCCACTTACATTAACAAAGTATTTTATACTAGAATAAATATGTATGGTCAAATATTGTGCTATTTTCCTACATATCTCCTTTCATTAAAGATCTCATTCTACAATTGTAAAATCACTCATTATTTATCGGGGGATAAGTAATATGAAAAATATTAAAAAGAATTATAATCTTGTTTTCTTCATTGCTTTATTAGTAATTTTTCTTACGTCAGGGTGTGATATAAATGATATTTTAAACGATGAAGATAACAATACAGTTGATGAAAAAGCTGTTGAAATTGATGCAAAGGGCGGTACAATTACTAATAAAGATTTAACCATTACAATTCCTGCCGGAGCATTTCTAGAGAGTGCTAACATCACTGTTTCAGTTTTTCCTACTAATAATTCTTCGCAAGATATTGTTACGGAAACATATTCTATTGAGGGACTTCCCGATAATATAAATAAACCCATTAAAATTGAACTTAAGTATTCCGGAAATTTAAAGGAAGAAAATTTTCTTGTTATTCAAGAACCGGTTTTCATTGAGAGTTTGGACACAGTAGTTGAAGAATCAAATTATCAAGCTGCAACTATTCAGAACGGTAGTCTGGTAGGGGAGTTTAGTAAAATGAATATATCTCCTAATAAGACAATCGGTAAAAGATCATACAACAATTCCGTTTTAGGTAATTCTATTTTTAGAATATTTGGAATTTCAAACCAAAAAAGTTATGTAACCGCTAATAATCATTTTATAATAATTTATAATGCATCAAAAGATAATCTTGGTAGTATTTCTAATCTTGGTCAATATCTTGAGGATGCATATTCTAAAATAGAAAGCCTGGGCTTTAGTTTTAGTAAAAGAACATCTTGGCCTATTAAAGTACAGATCGAGGATTTAGCATCAAATGTATATGGGTATCATTGCACTTCTCTTTGGGGTATAAATAGTTATTACCTTAAATTCAATAGAATAAATCTTAATAGTTCTACTAAATTAAAAACAACGGCGATACACGAATTTTTTCACTTTGCACAATATGTCTATGATTCCAGGAATGTTTATTCGCGTGCTAAATTTAAATCAAACCAACATTGGTTTAACGAAGCCTGCTCGGTTTGGTCGGAAGAACTTGTAGCCGGTTCAGGTTATATTTCAGATGTTAGAACATCAAACACATTAACCAAACCTTTTGAAGGACTGCATACAGGTTCTATTGGAGATGCAACTTATCACGGTTATGGTATGGCGGCTTTTGTTAAATATATATGAAAAAATATTAGCCGGAAGACTTGTTGTTGATGCAATAAATAACAGTATTAACTACAATCTATTTTTGGATTATAATACTTTTTTACAACAATATGCTCAAGGGAAAATTTATAGCGATTTAGGATATGATCATATACTTGCAGTAAGGGAAGGGATGTTTAGAATTCAAACGGAAGCCGATACTGCAAAATCATTTTCTAACAATTATAAAGATTTATCTGCCAAAATATTTCTTGTAAGATTAGACAATCAAAATTTTCAGGATGATGCTTCGCTTAACCTAAGTATTGATCAAGACTTGTGCGATATTACTGTTTTCGGATACCCTAGGTCCGGTGGAAAGCTTACCATAATTTCTCAAGGTAATAAAAATTGTACTGTAACCGGACTAAAAAAATTAGTACTGGAAGGGAAATATTTGATAGTTATGGTTACAAATTCTAACTATATATCAAATAATTATGTTGCAAGCAGTAAAGATATTACTCTTAAAATGGCGGTTAATAACAAAAGTTTAATTGGAATAGAAGTTTATGTTGTAATAAATGATATGGACATAAGATGGAAAAACCCGAATAACGGACAGGCAGATTGGGTGTATAATTATGGAGTTCCTTATTCATTCGATTTTTCATCAGGAGTTTTTGGTATTGCGCCGGATATTGGAAGTTGGAGTTTTAGCGGTAATGTCTTTACCGGTACACTTGATAACACTCACCCGGATGAATACACACAAACCGGTTATATGAAGATTATATTTTCAGATAATCCCAAGAGAGTAAGTATTGATATTGACAGAACCAGAAATGCACAAATATGGCCTTCCGGTTCTTGTAAAGAGCACCTCAAGTTTACTATTAATGATATTCCTCAAATTGAGGCTTCCCTTTATTATGAATATGTAAGTACTTTATCAAGGGCAAAAGCTACATATTTATATGAATGTAGCACGGGTTATACTGAAGAAATTGTTAAAATAAATTTTACCGGGGATGGAACTAAAAGCGATGATGGACTAATAAGAGCTGTTCTATTTTATAGATGAAATAAAAGTACAACTTATGTTTTTATTTAGAAAAAGTTTGTGCACTTAATTTCTGTTATCAACTAAAAGCACAAATTCACCTTTTAGGTTTTTCTTTTCTATTTCTTTTAAAACCTTAGAAGCTGAGTTTCTTAAAACAAGTTCTTCAGTCATTGTCAGCTTATAAGCTAATACTATTTGTTTGTTTGGTCCAAAATGATGAATTACATCTTCAAGAATTCTTTTTAACCTGTAAGGAGTTTCCATAATAACAATGAGTTCATGTAGCTTTTTCAATCTGAACAACTCTTGTTTTCTAATTTCCTTTTTAGGTGAGAGCCATCCGTAATAGTAAAATTTTTCAATATTTAATCCGGATGAAATTAATGTGGGAATCAAAGAATTAGCTCCCGGCAAAGGGATAATATTTACTTTATACGAAATACATAAATTAACAAGAAAATGTCCCGGGTCTGAAAATAAAGGTGTTCCTGCATCCGAAATAAGAGCAGCAGAAATTCCTTTCAATAATTTACCTATTATTTCTTAAGCAATTTCTTTTTCATTGTGTTCATTTAGTGAAATTAATTCTTTGTTAATATCATAATGTGCTAATAATCTTCGGGCAGGTTTTAATTATTCATAAATAATAAAATCCACTTCCTTAAGAATCCGTAATGCTCTAAGGGTAATATCTTCGTAATTACCAATTGGGGTGGGTGTTATGTAGAGTGTGGGTTTCATAAATGTTTGTCAAAATTTCCTTTCAGAAAAGTTTCTTAGATTTCCGAAAAATCCTTTAGCTAACAGATTTCGGAAATGATAGAGTATGAGTTTGATTAACACAGTTTTTATTGTCTGTCATTCCCAACTTGATTGGGAATCCAGTCTTCAGCTAAATCATCCCAATTTGGATTAGTCTTTTCTATCAACTCCAATTTCCACTTTCTATTCCATTTCTTCAATTGTTTTTCTCTGGTAATAGCACTTTTAATATCTTTGGTTTGTTCGAAATAAACTAATTTATCAATATTATATTTTTTTGTAAATCCATCTATCAATTTATTTTTGTGCTCGTAAATTCGTTTCATTAGATTACTAGTTACGCCTATATAAAGAGTTCCATTTCTTTTGCTTGCAAGTATGTAAACGTAATATGTTTTCATAAAGCTTTCTGGATTTCCGATAAAGGCATTCGGAAATGACAAATGAAAAAATAACGGAATTATACTTGGTGTCTATCATTCCTAAGTTGATTGGGAATCTAGATATTTTACAATATTGTTATCTCAACAATTCAATAACCTTAGTCACCAATTCATCTAACTTTACATTCATTCTTTCGCCGGTTGCACGTATTTTTAACTCAACTTGGTTTTCTTTTAACCCACGTTCGCCAACAATTATTTGAACCGGCAAGCCGATTAAATCCGCATCACTAAATTTAAAACCCGCTTGTACGTTTGTTCTGTCATCGAACAAAACGTCAAATCCGTTATCGTTAAGAGTTTTATATATTTTTTCACTTTCATTAACAACTGCTTCTTTTTTCATATTCAATCCCAGCAGATGAATATCGAATGGAGCAAGAGGGTCTTTCCAAATTATACCGTTTTCATCATTGTTCTGTTCTATATAGCATGCAAGAACACGTTCAACACCAATGCCGTAACTCCCCATTATTATTGGATTTTCTTTACCGTTTTCATCCAAGAACATTGCCCCTAATCCTTCGGAGTATTTTGTGCCGAGCTTAAAAATATGTCCAAGTTCTATTGCTTTGAATACATCAATCGGTTTTGAGCAAGAAGGACATGGCTCACCCGATTCTACTAATCTTAAATCGGTATATTCAATATTTGGAACATCTCTTTTAAGATCGATTCCACCTATATGGAAATCATTTTTGTTTGCACCACTGTATAAATTATTACCGTCTTTTAATCGAAGGTCAGCAATAATTCTATAGTTAAAACCAATAGGACCAATAGAACCGGCATCTGCACCGGTTATTTCTTTTAACTCTTCTTGGTGTCCGGCTCTAATTTCTCCACCGAGAAAAGCTTCAAGTTTTGTTTCATTAACTTCGTCGTTACCTGACATTAAGACTAAAACCGGTTCATTGTTACAAATATAAACTCTGGATTTAGCTGTTTCTCTTTCATTAATTTTTAGAAATTCACAAAGCTCATCAATTGATTTAATATTAGGTGTGCTAATTTCATAAACTTCTTTGCTTGTTTCACTTCGTTGAATGGAATCAATTTTTGATTCGGCTACTTCAACATTTGCAGCAAAACCACAGTTTGAGCAATGTACAACGGTATCTTCTCCGGCATCTTACTTTACCATAAACTCTTCGGATTTACTTCCGCCCATAGCACCGCTTGAAGCTCCAACGACAAAATATTCTATTCCGCATCTATCAAATATTTTTCTGTAAGCTTTGTCATGTAATTCATATGATTTATCTAAATCTTCCCAAGACGAATCGAAAGAGTAAGCATCTTTCATTAAAAATTGTCTTCCTCTAATAACTCCACTTCGTGGTCGCGGTTCATTTCTAAATTTAGTTTGAATCTGATACCAAATTTGGGGAAGATCTTTATATGATTTTAAAACACCTTTTGCGTGGTATGTCATAATTTCTTCGTGAGTAGGAGCTAAAACATAATCTCTGTTTTTAATATGGAACATCGTATCACCAAAGGCTTCAACTCTGTTAGTTGCTTCCCAAATTTCTTTAGGGTTAAGTGCGGGAAGATGGAATTCTTGTCCGCCGATAGCATCCATTTCTTCACGAATTATCTCCGTAATTTTTTTAATTACATTGTAACCTAAAGGAAGGAAAGAATAAATGCCTGCCGATAACATTCTTACCATTCCGCTTCTAACCATTAAAATATGGCTTGGAATTACTGCATCGCTTGGAACTTCTTTTAACGTTGGAATAAAAGCTTTACTAAATTTCATTATTATCACTATTTGTTAATTAATAAGCTTCAAAAATAAGAAATGTAGAAGGGAAATGAAAAGGATAAAACAAAAAGGTGCTTTGGGTAAAATGATGGATGGAAAAAAGTAATTGCAATATTTTGATTTATGTCTATGAAATTTTAAATGTTGTTTTTCTATTGTTATTGTTTGTAGTTCTTTTCACAGATTGCAAGCAATCTGTGCTACTTCTTATAACTTAATAAAATTAATTGAAGTATAAATCCTCATGTAAAAAGGGGACAAGTGCTGAAATAATTCCCGGAATATATAATTCTTTTCTATTCATTTTTCCATTGGTAAAAAAGGAAATTGCTCCGCCTTTTTGTTTTGTGTTTTCGTCATTCATAATTTCGTCCATCACAAAACCTAACTCCTCACCGTTTAATAAACGTTTTGTTATCGATTGCGGTAATTCAAAATGAGCGGAAGTTCCAAAAGCTATTTTTCCTTTCATATTTATTATACACATACCGCCGAAGGCAAACCATTTACCGAATGTTTCTTGAATACCACCTTCAATCCCTACAAAGAATTCTGCTTGTAAATTTTGGGTGTTATTGATTTTCTGTAATTCCAGAGCACGGTTTTTTGCACCCTCAAGAGTTTGACTATTAATTGGCTGATCGGGTACATTTGAATTGACGTAAAGTCCTATTACTGTAACATTTTTATAATAAAGTGAAAATGCTTCTTTTACGGCTTCTATTTTTACCGGGTTTGTTGATCCTACTAGAATTTTCATATTGTATTCACCTTGACAATTATTTTTTGTAACTTCGTAAATATATAAATTGTTTCTAGCAATTAGAGGTAAATATGGCAGAATCAGGAGTTAAAATAGTAAACAACAGTATCGCTGGAGGATCATGGTTTGGTGGTTGGTTATTTACTATAGGATTTCTAAAACTAACATTTTTCAAGGGAGTTCTTGCAATTCTATTATGGCCATATTATTTAGGAGTTCATTTTGGAATTACAAGCGAGGCTTTAATAAAATAGAGAGTAAATGTAAATCCAATAATATTTTTTATTGAAAGAAAAGGGCCAAATTTGTCATTACATACTCAATTAGAATTCATGAATAATCAAAGTTGGAACTGAACTTCTCGATAAAATATATTTGATATTTAGCTACTTAAAATATAATCAGCATATTATTTATCAAATGGTTATTTATAATTTTTAAGCATAGCCCATATTTCTTGAGCTTGTTTTTGGTTATACTCAAATGCTATACGTTTGTAATTTACTAAATCCACAATTGTTCCTATTAAACAAATGCCGCCGGTTAGTACGTATAAAATACCCATTCCAATTTGATCAACCATGAATCTTTGAATACCTGCAATGCCTAAAAACCCAACAAGAGTTAATAGTAAAATCATTTGCGGATCTCTTCTTCGTGATCTGTAAATATTGGCAAATTGCTGAGCAGTTGAATCTTCTAAATCTTTAAACAGACTACTAATGTAAAGTTGTTCATCTCCCACTATTTCAGGAAGGAATTGTAATACGTTAGCCATAATTAACTCCTTTTATTTTTAATTTGTTTTTTTGCAGTAGTGTAACAATTCTATAGAAAATCATTGTAAGAGCAAAAATTCCCAATGGATGCATATTTAATGAGCCGAGAATATCACCTCGGTAAAGCATTGAAATTGATCTGCCTATTCCACAGCCGGGACAAAAATCTATACCAATCATCTTAAAAGCGCAGAAAGAAAAATGATTTAACTCATACGGATTGATAAACATTAAATAAACAAGTGCAATTATCCACAAATATGCTTCTAAGTTTGGTTTTATAAAATTGTAAATATTTTTAATTAGTAGTTTCAAGTTAAACTTGTCTTTTACTTTTTAATGATTAAGACGCAAGAAGAAGTTAAAGGTTATATTTTCTTGTTAAGAAAATATGCTTTTTATTCCTTTCTGTTTAAATTAAATAAATTATTGGTCTTTAAAATAGAAAAATAATTTCGAACTGATTCTTTGTTCTCTTTATCAATAGCGGTAAACCAAAAGCTGTTTTCGGCTTTTTGAGAAAGGAGACTTGCAATATTGTAAAATGTTTTATTAGGTGAAATAAAAATCTTTTTTT
The DNA here is from genome assembly GCA_024275455.1 of Bacteroidota bacterium. Lineage (GTDB taxonomy): Bacteria > Bacteroidota > Ignavibacteria > Ignavibacteriales > Melioribacteraceae. The sequence goes on from JAJRZB010000154.1 coordinate 7,970, forward strand.
CATTTCCGTTACTATTGATATAATAAAGATTATATCCTGCCAAGTCCGGTTCTTTATTTTGCAACCACTCAAGCAAAATCAATTTATTATTTTTGTGGGTAATCTGTAATACTTGTGGTTTTGATGGAGGAGTGTTTTTGTAGATATTGTTAAAATAAATGTTTAATAAATATTTAGTTCCAATTTTCTTTTTTACTTCAATTGCAAATTCTTTTTTAGCATTATTTTTTGTTGAAGGGTTACTTACTGGAGAAAATAAATTATTGTAATCAGTATCAAATGCATCATACTTATCACCCCAAGCTGAGTTATCCGTATAAACCCCAGTGTTACATGAATAATCTTTTTTCTTATTCCTCTTCTTAAAATTCATTTCCGATTTGCCATTTGGGTTTGGAATAGTTTTTAGAAGTTTTTCGTTTTGGGAATCAATTTTAAAATCCCAATTTCCATCTGCGCATTCGACGGTTATTTTTGGAGCAAACCACTCGGCGTTATTTATTCTATAAATGTAAACTCCTCTATCCTTTGCCCAATCATGCTTACTAATCTGTTGATGATTTTCAATAATAAACCATTCTTTTTTCGATAGTTTTATTCTCAGTGCTGTGCCGGTAGATAAATAATCATCAAGCTCCCAAATAGAATTTTTAGTTAAAGGGATATCTGGAAATTTAATCCAGCCTAATTTTTCTCTTTCCCATGAGTGCATTCCACGACTTGCATTCCAAACCGGACCACCGGTCATTAATGCCAGATTAGTTACATTCTCAATGTGTCCACTGCCGAAAAGTAAATGACCAAACTCATGAGCCAAAACATATTTTATATAAGTAAATCCGTTCTTACCACCTCTGGTTTGAATGCCCGATCCTTTGTCGAGTCTTCCGGTTTTAATAATTACTCCGTCATCTGTTTGATAATTATTAGAAAGATAAAGGTGTGCAATACCCGTCCAACCTTTATTAAAGAAAAGTTTGTTTTTAAAATCTCTGTAAACAAGAAATATTACATCAACTTTACCATCCGGTTTGTTTATGTACTTTCCTCTTTTATTTTTTGACCAATTATCATACTTAGAGAAATCAACTTTAGGGTCAATAATTTTAATTACTTCATTGTTGACTTCTTTAATGGATTTGTACATAGCTTGCTTATGATTCGGAATAACCACTTCAGGATAAACGTCTCCATAAAAGAAAAATTTACCTCGGGACATTTGAAAAAAATAATCTGTTAAATTAGAATGAGGAAAGCTTAATTTAGTGTTTTTATTTACAATTGTGTTTGCCCAATCAGGTAAAGTTTTTTTGTCCCATTGCCAACCGGGTGTATTCAGTGTATCGTTATCTTGAAAATCTACAAAAACAAACAAAGTCCTTAATTCACCGGCTGATGTTGTATATCTGCCTTTGTTAACAAAGGTGGTATCTGTAATAAAGAAACTATTATTTTCGGAATTTCCGGTGAAGATTATTGTACAAGAAGTTATAAATATGAGTAGAAAAATATTTAAGAAAATAAGTTTCATAAAGGTTAATAAAACTTTACAAGTTATATTTGTCTTCCAAATCTTCAGCTCTTAATTCCAACGCTTCATTGTCAAGGTTATCAATATCGGAAATCAAATTTTCGACTTTTTCTTTATCTGCCCTGATCTTATTATATATTTGAAGCAAATAATTAGAAGCGCTAAAACCGAAGTTTTCAAAATCCAGTTGCTTTGATTTTAGAAATTTTTCTTCAGCTATTTTGAAATTATTGTTTTGAAAATTAAAAACACCGAGATAAAAATTTATAAAAGCATTGCCGAATTTGGAATTACCAACATCCAAGTTTTGTAACTCGGTTGAAATTGTATCTTCTTTGGTTAGAAGAATTTCTTTTCTAAATTCAAACAACTTTTTTGTCATTTATGGGTTGTTAAGAAAGTATTGGACTCGTTTCCCATACAGTTCGTTAAGATTTTCTGATAGTTTTTTAGCTTTATTAAGGTTGCCTAACATCAGATAGTTTAAAACTCTTTGATATTTACCTTTTTCAAATACCCAAGGATAAAGGTTTCCATTTATTGAGAGTAAATTATTATACAATTCATTTGATTTTTCATAATTACCTATTTTATGAAAATAACTTGCTTTTATTGCTTCGGATAATGTATTGATGTTAAGTGAGTTCAGCATATCCGAAATATTATCTAACATATTCAATTCAACCAATGAGTAACAATACCAATTAAAAAAATGTGTGTTGTTCGGAAAACGTTTATTGAATTTTTGAATTAATGGCAGAGCATCAAATTTATTTAATTCCATTTTATCGTATAATTCGGATAATATCATTGTTGCCTGCCAGTTAGCCAAGTTGCCATTTTTTTCTACCTTTTGCAAATAGTTTAATCCTACTTTTCTATCACCGGAAAGCCCTAATATACTCGCAATAAATTCTGTAACTCCGCCCATTCTATCAGCATAATAATTAAGCATTCCCAGTAGAAGATAAGCATCTACATAGTTAGGATCTTTTTCAACAACTTCTTCTAAAATATTCTTCCCTTCCTTACCACTGCTGAATGCTGACATCCATGATTTCTGTACTCCGTAAAATCTGCCTAATAGTCCGTAAATACTACCTAGATAAAATTTATCATCTAAAGAAAGTTCTTGATCTTCATATTTATCAATAATTTTTTCCGTATAATCTATTAGAACTTGATTTAGTGAATCTTTAAAAGATTGTTTTTCGTTAAATGGAATATTCTCAGCAGCTTGAATAGATTTTAAAAGTTCTACATTTAAGTATAGATAGTAATATTTAAGGTTTTTATCCTTTTTAAAAGTTTCAGAAAGTAATTTGTGCGCATTTTCGAAATCGTAATTTAACCCTAATTCTATTATTTCTTTATCAATCATTGTCGGTTTACCGTTTGCAGCAATAATTGAAGAAGTAAATAAAATTATTAAAATGTATTTAAGCATGAAATGATCCTAAAGTTTAATGAAATAAGAACAACTTTCAGGTTTTATAAAAACCTTAAAATAAAATGTTAAGTTAGAAAATATTGAAAATAGAATTGTTTTACAATCTAATTAGTTAGTAGTTTCTAGAAATTTTCTGAATTGGTTTTTAGTATGTATTATTTGGCTGTGACCAAGCTTTGATTTTATAAATATAATTTTACTTTTTTTTAAGTCATTAGCTGAAAAATCATCGTGTAAAATTTTGTATGGAATTTTCTTCTCATCAAAATATGAGAAAAGATTTTCTGAATTAGTTTTTGTTCCGCCATTAGGAGTATAAATATTAATAAAATGTCCGTTATAAAGATTTAGCCAATTAGTATATCTTTCTACTTGACCATATAGGGCATCAAATAAAAATACATTTTTAATTTTATTAGCAAGCCCACCATTCGATAAAATATATGCAATTACTCTATATGCTCGACTATGACCTGAAAGAGTTATGTTTTTCAAAACCAATTCGGTAGAAAAGTAATTTTCCAGAGTTATTAAAATATCATTAACTAACATTTTAAAAACATTTTTCTCTTCAAGTTTACCTCCAAAAGAATCGGGGGCATTTTTAGTTGTTTCCGAAAGAATTAAAACGGCATCTATTTTACTATTATAAAACTGTTCCAACAAATTAAATTTGGTCATTGAAGAATCAACATTATTCCACCAGCCGTGAAAATAAAAAACAAAATCAACTGAATCTTTTGGATTAAAATAACTTGGGATGAATAGAACGACGGAAGAATCTCTGTAATGTTCTTCGGAATTATAGTGTTTACCATTGTAGTCATGTCCGTTATTTCTATTCTGATGAGGAAAAGATGTGTATTCAGATTCAAACCTTATGAGTGTTCCGTATTTGTTTTGCATAATTTCTTGAGAATAAAACGAAGTTATTGTAAAAAGAAAAATTACGAGAAATATTTTTAACATAATTTAAATATTTTTCTCAAGGGCTTTAAATGCAATTGCAAAAAGTTGAATCTGTTTTAGCATAGCACCTAAACCATTTTTTCTTGTTGGTGAAAGATGTCTGTCAATTCCGATTTCTTTTAAAAAATTTGGCGGGGTTGAAAGTATTTCAGTAGGCGAAAAACCTGAATAAGCTTTTATTAAAATTGCAACCAAACCTTTTACAATCATTGCATCACTATCACCTACAATAATTACTTTTCCATTCTCATATTTAGCATTCATCCATACTTGTGATTGACATCCGCTCAATTTGTATTTATCGGTTTTAATTTCGGCAGGAAGTTCAGGCAGTTCTCTTCCCATTTTAATTAATAACGAATACTTTTCATCCCAATTTGTAAGATCAGAGAATTTTTCAATTATTTTATTTTGTGTTTCTTTAATTGTCATCATTGTACGAAATAAATTTTAAAAACTTTAAGAAAGGTAACAAAATAAAAATGATGTTTAAATTATTTTTTTATTCGCATATTAGCGGCAAAAATGGTTGTCACGAATACACGAATATTTTATTTAAAACCTCTGAATAGTTAAAAAGTTCAGTCATTCTAAGGAATCCGTTAGCTAACGGATGATGTAAGAATCTCATAACTATGCTAAAAACGAGATTTCTCGCATTCGTTCGAAATGACAATATAGTAATATGTTAATTTTTAGAGGTTTCTATTTATGTCTGGATTCTAAATTTGAGATTACTTCTGTTAATTCAATTCCCTGATCTGCCAATAAAACAAGTAAGTGAAATAACAAATCCGAAGTTTCGTTAATGATTTCTTCCTTGTTTTTATTCTTTGCTGCTATTACTGTTTCAACTGCTTCTTCACCGACTTTCTGAATTATTCTATCCGAACCTCTTTGAAAAAGCGAAGTGGTGTAAGAACCTTCCGGCATTTTTATTTTTCTTTCTTTAACAAGATTTGAAAGGTGCTGTAAAAAATAAATATTATCATTACTAACTTCAGAGAAACAAGAGTATGAACCGGTATGACAAGTTGGTCCATCCGGTTTTGCATAAATTAATAATGTATCATTATCACAATCACTTTCCATTGAAATAACATTTAAATAATTTTTGGATGTTTCACCCTTTAACCACAGTCTGTTTTTGGTTCTGCTGAAAAAGACTACTTTTTGTTTTTCTATTGTTTGCTCAAGAGCTTCCTCATTCATAAAACCAAGCATTAGAACATTATTGTTTATGGCATCAATAATAATAGCCGGAACAAGTCCGTTTAATTTTTCAAAATTTATTTTTTTTATTTCAATCATAATCTCACATTTATTTTATTTTGGTATAAGTAATTTTTTAAATCTGAAATTCCCAATTCTTTGTAGTGAAATAAACTTGCAGCCAGACAAGCATCAACATTTGCTTTATTAAAAGCTTCGAAAAAATGTTCCTTTGTACCAGCCCCGCCGGAAGCAATAATGGGAATTGTTAATATGCTTGATAAATATTGTAGCAACTCAATATCATATCCCGATTTTGTTCCATCTTTATTCATTGATGTTAAAAGAATTTCTCCGGCACCAAGTTCTTCAACTTTCTTGCACCAAGGGATAGTTTCCAATTCGGTCTCTTCTGTTACGCCTTTTACAAATACTTTATGCAAGTTTCCTGTTGTTCTGGAATCGATTGCAACAACAATTGCCTGACTTCCAAAACTTTTTGATGCTTGAGAAATTAAAGTCGGATTTTTAACAATCGATGAATTTAGTGAAACCTTATCAGCTCCGGCATTTAGTAGTTTTTCAATGTCTTCTATTTTAGAAATTCCGCCGCCAACAGTAAAAGGTATTCTAATAACTTTTGAAACTTCTTTAACCAGTTCAATTAAAGTTTTTCTTTTTTCCAGGGTTGCTGTAATATCTAAGAAAACCAATTCATCTGCGCCTTCGTGATAATATCTCTCGGCAAGTTCAACAGCAGAACCGGCTTCACGCAGGTTTATAAAATTTGTGCCTTTTACAACTATTCCGTCTTTAACATCAAGGCAAGGTATAATTCTTTTACTAAGCAAGTTTAGATAACTCCTTTAAATCAATTTTATTTTCGTAGATTGCTTTTCCAATAACTACTCCTCTAATAGGAAGTTTATTAAGTTTAAGTAAATCATCAATATTACTGACTCCACCGGAAGCTGTTAATTTAATATTGGGAAATTTCTCAAGAGTCGAATTATATAAGTCATAGTTTGGTCCCGTTAACATTCCATCAACGGCAATATCAGTGCAAAGGAAATTTTCTATACCTAAATTATTACAATAGTCTATATGACTATAGAGATGAATATTTGAATCTTCGGTCCATCCCTTTATTCTAATTTTATAATCTAATACATCAACAGCAATTATTATTTTACTAGGTTCAATATCATTAAAAATAGATTCGAATTCATCTCTATTTGTTATGGAAAGAGAGCCAATAATTATTCCATCAATACCAATGTTATTAAGTGAAACAACATCTTGTTTTGATCTTATTCCGCCCCCGAACTCTAATTTCAGGTTTGTTTCATTTTTTATTTCTTCAATGATTGTTTTTGTGTTTATTTTTCCATCTTTAGAACCGGATAGGTCAACTATATGAAGCCATTCAAATCCTAAATCATCATAGATGTTTGCTTGTTCAAGCGGAGTTTTGTTATAGTTGACTTTAGATTCATACTTACCTTTGGAAAGTCTGACAACTTTTCCATCTATAATATCTATAGCCGGTATTATCAGCATGTTAACCTTTTGTTAATTTTTAATATAGTCTTTACAAAGTGATTTTTAGATTTTACAAACTGTCATTTTGAATCCCAACATTTTTTATTGGGATGAGAAATCTCATATCCGTTATAATTTGGAGATTTCTTAATCGTCCCGAAAAACATCGGGACTCATTTCGAAATGACAAATATTAGTTTTATGTTCTCCTATAACTCTATAAAATTCCTTAATATTTGAAGCCCGGCTTTACCGGATTTTTCCGGATGAAACTGTACTCCGTAAAAATTATTCTTGTTTAATGCTGCACTAAAATGAGTTCCGTATTCAGTATATGCAATTGTAAATTCTGTTATAGGAACATAAAATGAATTTGCAAAATAAAAATATTCACCACTATTAATATTGCTGAATAGTTTATTTTGTGTTTTATATTTAACCTTGTTCCATCCCATATGAGGGACTTTTACTTTCTAAGAATCGAATTGTTTTACAATAGTTCTTAATATATCCAAACATTTTGTGTTTCGCTCTTCCGAAAAAGTTGCCAGCAACTGCATTCCCAAACAAATACCTAGTAACGGTTTTGATGTTGTTGTTATTGATTCAATAATTTCATTTTCTTTTAATTTATTCATTGCAGAAGCAGCTTCGCCAACACCCGGAAAAATTATTTTTTCTGCGGAATTAATCTCTTCACTTTTATTTGTAATTAAATATTTCGCTCCAAGATCATCAAGTGCATTTGCAACTGATTTTAAATTTCCTGCTCCATAATCAATTAATGCAATCATAAAATTCCTTTAGTTGATGGGATTCTGCCATTGTTTCTTTCATCCAATCTGCAAGCTTCATTTAATGCTTTAGCAAATGCTTTAAATATGGCTTCAATTTTATGATGATCATTTTTGCCTTTTACTTTAATATATATGTTAGCTTTTAGTCCGCTAGCCAAACCTCTGAAAAATTCTTCGGTTAGTTCCGTTGGGAATTCTCCAACATTATTTCTCTTAAACTTAGCTTTAAAGTTAAGATGAAAACTACCGCCCAAATCTATTACACAAAGTGCAATTGATTCATCCATAGGAACATAAAAACCGTAACGCTGAATACCTTTTTTATCACCTAGAGCCTTTAACAAAACTTCACCAAGTGTTATTCCGACATCTTCAACCGTATGATGTTCATCCACATGAAGATCTCCATTAACTTTAATATCTAAATCAATATTTGCATGTTTTACAATTTGTTCCAACATATGATCAAAAAATCCAATTCCGGTGTTTATATTCGGTTCGCCTGTACCATCTATATTTACCGATATTTTTATTTTTGTTTCTTTTGTTTCTCTTACCGTTTCTGCTGTACGTTTAGTTGTAATTTGTTTTTCCATTATACTTTTAAGTATTTATTAATGACACATATTTAGTTCCCATTTCAAAATATCAATCTGCAAGCTTTCCTCTCTTAACTCCGCTCGGGATGATATTAAAGATAGTCATACTGAGTCTCTCGATATAAACTCCGTCAAAGTATGAGGGGATATTAATTTTTATTTTAAAATTTCTTTTAATGTTTTTATAAATATTCTATTTTCTTTTGGTGTTCCGATTGAAACACGCAAACAATTATCTAATCCAACTTGATTGCTTCTATCTCTAATGATAATTCCTTTTGTAGCTAATTCATTATAGATCTCTGTGGCCTTTTTTATTCTAAATAAAATAAAATTTGCATCAGAGGGGAAAACTTTTTGTATTTGTTTAATGTTTTTTAATTGTTCAGTTAATTTTTCTTTTTCGAGATTCAGTTTTCTAACAAAACTATCTTTCTTTTTTATGTTTGATAAAGCGTTTAAAATAGCATTAGAAGTAAACTTATTTAAATTATATGGAGCTGTTATTTTGAATAATAAGTTTGTAATAAACTCATCTGCAATCGAAAATCCGCTCCTGATTCCTGCAAGTCCCCAAGCTTCTGAAAATGTTCGCATAACTATTAAGTTTTTATAGTTAGCAACATCATTTACAAATGATTTTTTTTCGCTGAAGTCAATATAAGCTTCGTCAATAACTACAATACCTTTGAAGCTTTTCACAAGTTTAATAACGTCTTTTTTCTTTAAAAGATTTCCGGTCGGATTGTTGGGGGAACAAAGAAAAATAATTTTGGTTGTACGATTTATTATCTCAAATATCTTTGTTATATCAAGTTGAAATCTTCTATTGAGGGGAACTGATAAAACTTTTATATCATTAACATCACAAGCAACTTTATACATTCCGTAGGTCGGTTCGGTAATTAGAACAGAATCTTTCCCGGGATTACAAAATATTCTGATTAGTAAATCTATAATTTCATCCGAGCCAACACCAAAAAACAATTTTTCTTTTTGAACACCGAGATATTTTGAAAGCTTTTCCCTTATTTCATTTTGTGCAGGATCAGGATAACGATTAAGTTTTAAATCCCATTCATCCCTAATGACACTGCCTAAGCTGTTTTCATTAGCATCCAGTAAAATACCTTCTAAAAATGAATCTCTAGCTGATGTATAAGGTTTTAATTCGAGTATATTTTTTCTAACTAATTTTTCTATCATTTTCCCAGCCTAATTTTAACTGCATTTGCATGAGCTTGTAGTTTTTCTGTTTTCGCTAATTCTACAACCGTATTTGAAATATTTTGTAATCCTTTTTTTGATAGCTCTTGAAAAGTTATACCTTTCATAAACTGCTCAACCGAAACACCACCTATTGTTTTTGCATATCCGTAAGTTGGCAGAGAATGATTTGTTCCGGAAGCATAATCTCCAACACTTTCCGGAGAATACTCTCCTATAAATACAGATCCGGCATTTTGGATTTTTGATAAATATGTTTTGGTATTTTTAAAATTTAGAATAAGATGTTCAGGAGCATAAGAATTACTAAAATTAATGGCTAAGTCTAAATTTTTAAAAACAATTGAATAAGAGTTTTTAAGCGTTTTCGTGATAACAGATTTCCTTGGAAGTTGTTCAACTTGAGTTTCAATTTCTTTACTTACTTTATTTGCTAAATCTTTGCTAGTTGTACAAAGTATAACCTGGGAATCCTCTCCATGTTCCGCTTGAGATAATAAGTCGGCAGCAATAAATTTTGGGTTTGCAAACTTATCCGCAATCACCAAAACTTCACTTGGTCCGGCAATCATATCAATTGCACATCCGCTCGGGTCAATATTAACAAGGGCTTTAGCTGCTGCTACAAATTGATTCCCGGGTCCAAATATTTTATCAACCTTTTTTATATTATTAGTTCCGTATGCCATTATTCCAATGGCTTGTGCTCCGCCAACTTTATAAAACTCTTTTATCCCCAAATATTTTGCAACGTATAAAACTTCGGGCGAAATATTTTTATTTATGGGAGAACAAACAACTATTCTTTTGCATTTTGCGATAATTGCCGGTACAGCAAGCATAATTAGTGTTGATGGAAGAATTGCAGACCCACCCGGAATGTAAAGTCCAACGTTTTCAATTGCTCTAAAATCTCTCGAACATTTTATTCCATCCATAGTTTCTATTGAATATCTTTTAGGAAGTTGCAGTTTGTGGAACTTTGTAACATTGCTTACGGCAACTTTTACAGCTTTCTTAAATTCTCCGGAGGTAACTTTTTCGCTTTTTTCTAATTCTTTATTCGTAACTCTAATCTGTTTCCCTGTAAAACCATCAAACTTTTTTGAATACTTTAAAACGCTTTTTAATCCGTTGTTTTTTATATCATTTAATATTGGTTGAACAATTTGATATGTCTTATACATATCAATTGATGGTCTTAATAACAAGTCAGACTTTCTTCTATTACTTATTTTATTGTATTCAATTATTTTCATTTTTATTAGTTCTAATTTTTTACTCAATTCCGCTTGGGTGCGACATTAAAAATAGTCATGCTGAGCGGAATCGAAGCATGACGGCAAATATATTTGTCCTATAAAATTATATTTTCAATTGGCATTGATAAAATTCCGGAAGCTCCGGCTTTTTTTAAATCTTCATTAATCTCCCAAAATTTATCTTCATTTATAACTGCGTGTATTGCTACTAAACCCTCATTAGAAAGTGGTAATACTGTCGGGCTTTTCAATGACGGAATAATTTCTATAATTTGTTCAAGTGAACTTTTAGGAACATTCATCATTATATATTTAGATTTTCTTGCTTTAAGTGATGACTCAATTCTTAATAACAGCTTTTCAAATGTTCTTTTAAGATTAGGATTATTATCAAATCTTTTACTTTTTATTAAAACTGCTTGAGAATCTAAAATATTAAAAGATTTTTTAAGTTTATTAAGCTTTAATGTATTACCGGATGAAACCAAATCACAAATATAGTCTGCAACTCCTAAAGATGGTGCAATTTCAACAGAACCGCTTAATTCAATTACTTTTGCATTAATTTTATTTTCAGCTAAATAATTTTTTAAAATTCTCGGGTACGAAGTTGCAATGGTTTTATTTTCTAACTCATTTATATTATTTAGTTCATCTTTTTCAGGAATTCCTAACATTAAAGAACACTTACCAAAGCCTAATTTTTTTACGGGTTCAACATCCAAACCTTTTTCAAGCATTTCATTCTCACCCACTATTCCAATATGTGCAACATTTTCTTGTACATATTCCGGTATGTCATCATCTCTTAAAAAAAGTACATCCAAATTAAAATTGGAAGCAGTAACAAATAACCGGTCTTGAAAATTTTCAATTTCAATTCCGCAACTTTTTAATAATTGCATTGATTTATTATTAAGTCTGCCTTTTTTCTGAATAGCTATTTTTAAATTTTCACTCATTTTTTATCCTTTAAAACAAAAAACCCCAACAAATTGTCGGGGTTTATAATTTATTCTATTTATTAAAATTTTTATAGTTCACCGACACTCTTAAAAAGTAAGTAATGATGGTGGTGATATTTTACATATGTTTTATTCATTTACCATGCTAAAATAAGAATATATTGTGTAAATACAATGTTTAATTTCATTATTTTTTGTGGGAACAATAAAAAAATGATTTATTTATTCACTCTGTCGGATAAATAAAAGAAACTTTAAATAGCTATTGAAATAAAAATGTCAAGTCTTAGAGCTATTCAAAGTTTTTTAAAATTTACTTAAAAAATATGGCAGCATATCTCGCCAAGTAGGCCAATCATGTTTTACATCATGCCCCCAAAGATCTAACCAATGCATTATCCCTTTTGAGTTTAAGATATTTGAAAGCTGAATTGATGCCCCGGGGTCTTCAAAATCTCCTTGACCGGAAGCAATTACTATGCCCAAATTATTTCTCATCTGGTTTAAATAATTTTCGTCATATACATTCGGTAAAAAATCTACCGGAGAATTGTAATAAACATGATCATCATAATGACCTTTTGAGTAAGCTTTTAAATCATAAACTCCGCTCATTGCGATTGTTCCACGGAAGACAGAGGGAGTTCTAAGAAAAGTATTCATTGCATGATAAGCCCCAAGTGAAGCTCCGGTAGTAATAATAGGTACATGTCCATTACAATTATCATAAATAAAAGGGACTACTTCTTCAATTATGTATTGGTTATACTGACCATGACGTAAAGATTTATGCGGCGGATAAATGGAATTGTTTAACCATGACTCATTATTTATACTATTTATAGAATATGCTTTGAATTTCCCGTCATTTATAAACGGACTTATGGACTCGATCATTTTAAATCTTTCGTATTCTAAAAAATCTGCTCCGGCTGTTGGAAACATAAGTAGGGGAGTTCCATAATGACCATAGACAGCAATTTCCATTTCTTTTTTTAAGCTAGGACTAAACCATTTGTGAATTTCTCTTTTCATATTTGTCTTTTTCTTTTAATATTAAAATTAGATTTATATTATTGGAAATTCAAGATCTGTTGAACTATAAAACAACTTTCCTTAGTTTAAAATAAACTTAAAGGTAAAGATCTAATTGATTATTTGGATGGTTCGGAAAAATTTACATTGAGTATCAAAAATAGTTCAGTTAATAAAAAATAGAAATATTATATTAAATTAAATAGTGTCATTTCAGTCTTCTTTTTATATTAGTATTGGAATGGCGTTTTATTATTAAAGAAAAGTAAAATATGCATAAATTCGAGCTTGTATCTAATTATAAACCTTCCGGAGATCAACCGGAAGCAATAAAACAATTAACTAAAGGAATTATTGAAGGAGAAAAACATCAAGTTTTACTTGGTGTAACCGGTAGCGGAAAAACTTTTACAATTTCAAATGTTATTGCAAATATTAATAAGCCTACATTAATTATTTCACATAATAAAACTCTTGCGGCGCAGCTTTATTCAGAGTTTAAATCATTTTTCCCGAATAACCCGGTTGAGTTTTTTATCAGTTATTATGATTATTATCAACCTGAAGCTTATGTAGTTAAAAGAGATTTATATATTGAAAAAGATTTCTCGGTTAATGAAGAAATTGACCGTTTGCGTTTAAAAGCAACAACTTAATTAATTGAAGGAAGAAATGATGTAATTATTATTGCAAGTGTTAGCTGTATTTACGGTATTGGGGCACCCGACCAATATGCGAAACAAATTTTATTTCTGAAAAAAGGTCAAATAATTGAACGTAAAAAATTGCTTCGGTCACTTATTGATATTTATTATGTTAGGAATGATATTGAATTTACCCGAGGAACTTTTAGAGCAAGAGGTGATGTTGTTGAAATTATTCCGGCATACCAATACGAAGAAGCCATTAGAATAGAATTTTGGGATGATGAAATAGAAAAAATTTCTCTAATTGATGCAATTACCGGTGATTTTATAAATGAGGTTGACTCAATTCCGGTTTATCCGGCAAAATATTTTGTTACAACTAAAAGTCAAGTTACCAATGCAATACAAACAATCGAGGAAGAATTAAAAGAACGGTTAAAATATTATTGGGATGAAGAAAAGTATTTGGAAGCTCAGAGAATAGAACAACGAACACGTTATGATATTGAAATGATGAGAGAAATAGGATATTGTTCAGGAGTGGAAAATTACTCCAGACATATGGATGCCCGTCCGCCTGGTTCAAGACCCTCTTGTTTATTTGATTATTTTCCGAAAGACTATCTTTTAATTATTGATGAATCCCATGTAACAATTCCGCAAATAAGAGGAATGTATTTAGGTGATAGGTCGAGGAAAGAAACCTTGGTTGAACATGGTTTTCGATTACCTTCTGCACTTGATAATAGACCACTAAAATTTGAGGAATACGAAAATTTAACCAATCAAGTGATTTATATTAGTGCAACCCCTGGTGATTATGAACTGACTAAAACCGGTGGAGCGTATGTTGAACAAATTATACGTCCTACAGGATTACTGGACCCGGAAATTATTGTTAGACTAATAAAAGGTCAGATTGATGATCTAATTGGAGAAGTTAGAGACAGAGTTAATAAAAAAGAACGAATTTTGGTTACAACGTTAACTAAAAAAATGGCGGAAGATTTAACCGATTATCTTGATAAACTTAATATTAAGGTTAGATATATTCATAGTGATATTGATGCATTGGAAAGGGTAGAAATTATTCGTGATTTAAGGATAGGGGACTTTGATGTACTTGTGGGAGTAAATTTATTAAGAGAAGGTTTGGATTTGCCGGAAGTTTCCCTGGTTGCAATAATTGATGCTGACAAAGAAGGATTTTTACGTAGTGAACGCTCGTTAATGCAAACTGCCGGAAGAACAGCAAGAAATGTTAACGGTAAAGTAATTAGGTATGCTGATGTTATTACTAATTCGATGGCAAAAACAATTAAGGAAACAAATCGCAGAAGAAAACTGCAATTGGAATATAATGAAAAGCATAATATCACTCCAAAAACTATTTTTAAAAGTAGAGAAGAAATTCTAAATTCAACCTCTATTGCTGAATTAAGAAAGAAAGATCCCGAACATGAAGCAGCGTTTGCAAAAGTTGCCGAACCGGTTTTAAGATACATGACAAATGATCAGAAAAAAGATTTAATAAGTCAATTAGAAGAAGAAATGCTAAATGCCGCAAAAGATTTGGAATTTGAAAAAGCCGCTTCGCTCAGGGATGAAATAGATAAACTAAAAAAAATGTTAAAATAATTTAAAAAACCGCCGACTCATTTCTTATTAGTATTTCATCTGCAAGTTCTTTATATGCTATTGCAGCTCTGGAACTTGGATTAATTAAGCATAAAGGTTTTTTATTAAAAGTAACACTCATCATATTTGCATCTTTCGGGATTGATTTAGATAGCACTAAATCGGAATAATTTTCATATAATTTTGTTTTTATTTTATACGAAGCTCTAATATTTTTTTCATATGATGTTAAAAAAATGCCTTCAATAGATAAATCTCTATTATATCTTTTTGAGATGTACTCAATTCTTATAAGTAGATCATCAATGGCTTCTAAGGAATATTCATCAGTTCTGATAGGAATTAATACGGAATCCGATGCAATCAGTGCTAAATTGGTTGAACCAAATAAATATGGCGGACAATCAAATAAAACAAACTTATATTTACTGGAAATTGTACTAATTACGTTTCTAAGAAGATATTCATTTGAAACTAATTTAGATTGACGTCCCTCTTCAACGGCATTTAATTTCATCTGTGGAATACAATCGAGATTATCTATTCCTGTAGTATGAATTACGGATTCAATTGATTTTGAGTAACTGAAAACATCGAAAATATCACCAAAAATGTTTTCATGATTAAAACCGAGAGACATGGAACATGAAGCAGTCGGATCAAGATCAACAAGAAGGGTTTTATAGTTTTTAAGAGCAAAATTATACGCAAGATTAACTGCGCTTGTAGTTTTCCCCACACCACCCTTTGGAAGTATAATAGAAATAATTTTGCCCATATATGAAATTTACCCCCTGGTAAAAGAGATATCAATTTACTATTTACTACAATAATAAATTATGATTTAAATCAAAATATGTGTTTTTAGAAAAAATTATTTCTGCAAGTGCTTATTAAATAAGACGTTCCCTCCTATTATATAAAAGTTTAATTTAACACATCAAATAGGATTTACATATCTTTTGCATTGCTGAATTAGCCGAATTAAATGCCCAAATTATAGAACCTCCTTTTTGTCCGGCGCTTAGATCTCCTATCAAAAACATACCTGGAATGTTAGTCTCATAACCTTCTTTTAAAACCGGATTAGGTCCGTTGAATTCGATTCCAATCGTTTTTAGGAAATTTTCCGGTGTGCTTCCGCCCAAAGCATAAACCACAAAATCAAATTTCATATTTCCGTATTTCTCTTCGGCAAAATTTACTATTGGTTTACCATTTTCCGAGGAAAGAGAGTCAATATTTGATTCTAAAAGTAAGGTTACTTTTTTATTTTCAGCCAATGCTAAAATACTTTCTTTATTTATGTAGTTCATTCTATTGAATTCATTTCTTCTATAACTTAAATAAACTTTGTTGTTTTCTTTTTCTTCAGATAAAAATTGACAATATTCAGAAGCGGAATCTCCACCTCCGACTACAAGTACTTTAGAGTTCTTAATTTCAAAAGAGGTAATATCGAATAAAACTGTATTTTTTAACTCTTTGGGAATTTTGTAGCTTGGTTTATTGGGTTTCCCTAATATTCCAACTGCAATTGCTACTATTCTTGATTGATAAATGTCTTTATCAGTGTAAATCTTAAAAGATCCGTTTTCTTTTTCAATTTCATATACACTCTCATGGTAATGCACATTTAGTGAGTTATCCGAAATCGCTTTATCCATATAAGAGATAGTCTCATGTTTTGATGAATCCGTTAAACACATAACACCGGTACAAACCGGAGTAAAACCTTTAAAATTAGCAGTTACTAATTTTTTATCGGGGTAATACTTCTTGATAGTGAACGAGTGTTCGCTTGCTTTCTCGATGATCAGAATTTTATCCGGGCTAACTCCAAAATTATGAGCTTCAACACCCATGCTTATACCGGCCGGACCGGCACCAATAATAATTATTTCATACATATTTCAACCTTTAAATTATATTCGGATAAGATGTATTAATAAAAAAAGAGATTCAAAAACAATTTACTGAATACATGTATTAGGGAAGTTGAGCTAAAAATTATTAAATAATCTGTTCGGCAGTTGCCTTTAGATTCATTTTTCTTGCACCTTTCCATAACTCTTTAATATTATCAAAGCCGGGGATTGTGTTACTATTTTCAATTTCTTCGATAGTTTTACCTTTTGCCGCTTGACCGGATACATATGAGTAAAGTGCATCGAGATAATCTTTTTTATTTTCAATATCTTTCTTATTTCCTATTACATTTTCCGTATTATCAGCATGGCCAAAAATAAATTTTGTGTCCGAATCAAAATAATTTAGTACTTTATCCAAAACAAGTATCCAATTTTTAACTGAGCATTCTCCGTTATTATCAATGTAAGGGTAAACATTATTGAAGACTAAATCACCAAGATGAGCTATATTGTTATTTTCAAAATGTATTATTATATCTCCGCCTGTATGTGCTTGACCAAAATACATGGCAGTTAAATTTTCTTTTGGAAGTTTAAATTTAAGCTCGGAATCAAAAACAATGTTTGCGATAACAACCTGGTTCTCTGTTTTCTTTCCCTTATTTTGTTTTACTTGCAATCTTGGACAATTAGTTTGGGCAACAATATTTTCGGTAAAATCTTTTAAGTAAAAATTTCCGAGTGTATGATCTCCGTGATGATGGGTGTTGAATAAATAATTTATTTTTCTGTCTGTTTTAGTTTTAAGTTCTTTATAAAAATTTTTAGCTGTATCCGGGAATTGAGAATCTATAAGGATAACAGTATCATCTTGAACATACCAGCCGATTGTTCCCCCTTTTTCGTTGTAAATTCCAATATTATTTGTAAGTTCTTTAATATTATTTGCCGAATTTTCAGATAAATCAAAAATTTCATTTCCTTGTAAAAATAAACCGCCCATAAGTATTGAACTGCTCTTTATAAAAGTTCTTCTATTTACATTCATGTTATTCTCAATTAAAGATTACTATTTTTTGTTTATTTACTTTTATAGTTTTGCAATATAATAATAGTTTTGTAACTAACAATCAAACAACGGACAAATTTTATGATATTTAAAATATTAACATTCCTTACAACCATTGCTTTTTTGTTCGGCTGTCAGAATGATTTACAAAAACCAAAAGTAACAGAATCTACTATTAAATATAATTTGATTGAACCTGCGAACGGTATTTATGTAATCATAAAGAAAAATGTTAAAAAAGAAGATTTACCGGATAATTATTATGAAGCAGTCTACTACAATAATGGGAAGATTTCAAAAATAGAAAGACACAACAAACAAGGAGATTTAACAGATAATTTATCAGTTGCGGCAATTACAATTTTTGAGTATAACTCTGATGAAAATGTAAAATATGTTAAATATTTTGATAAAGGGAACAAAAAAGCTGTAGATAAGAAGTTCGGATATTGGTCAATTGAATATATTTATGATGAATACAATAGAGTAAAAATGGAAATTTACAGAGATGCAGACAATAAATTTCTAAGTGTACCAAGAGATAACTTAGGGAAAATAGTTAAAAAAGATTTTTTGGCTCCCGTTTTAACTTATGAATATTTGGGAAATAATTTGAGAATTAAAGCGTTAGATAAAAATTTCAATTTGTTAAAGGAAGTTTTGGGAGATAAACCGTGTGTACCATTTATTGATTGTGGTGAAAATGAATAAGCCGAATTTTAAAGAGTTTATTCAAGTTGCGGGTGTAATAGATAGGAGAGAAGCTGACTTAATTATTAATTCCGGTGTAAATTATTTAGGATTTCCACTAAGATTACCGGTAAATAAAGAAGATTTGACCTAAGAAGAAGCTGCAAAAATTATTAAAAATTTTAAAAGCCCTGTTTATGGGGTGGTAATTTCATATTCCTCAACAGCAGAAGAAGTAATTGAACTTTGTGATAAATTAGGAACAAAAATAATTCAACTTCACGGTCCTATTGAAAATAAAGAGTTAATATTATTAAAATCCGAGCGACCGGATATTTATGTGATAAAAAGTTTAGTAATTAGTAAAAATAATGTAAGTGATCTCCGCAAAATCATTTCGGAAACAGAAAAATTTGTTGATGCATTTATAACCGATACATATGACCCTGAAACCGGAGCAAGCGGGGCTACAGGTAAAACTCATGATTGGAATATTAGCAGACAATTTGTTGAAGTTTCCTCAAAACCGGTAATTTTAGCAGGTGGTCTAAATCCTCAAAATGTTTATGAAGCTATAAAGTTTGTAAAACCTGCCGGAGTTGATGTTCATACAGGTATTGAAGGTGAAGATGGGAGAAAAGATAGAAAATTATTAACTGAATTTATTATTCAAGCCCAAAAAGCGTTTAATGAGATTAGTATATGAAAATAAGGAAATTTAAGAAAGATGATTTTTTAATTTCAACAGACCCTCGCAAACTCCAGATTGAAGTTATACATAAATTTCTTTCAAATTCATATTGGGCAAAAGGTGTGGCATTTGAAACAGTGAAAAAATCTGTTGAGAACTCATTTTGTTTTGGTATTTATAAAGAAAATAATCAAATTGGTTTTGCAAGAGTAATTACCGATTTTACAACTTTTGCATATTTAGCCGATGTTTTTATCCTTGAAGAATTTAGAGGTTTAGGATTATCTAAATGGCTGCTCCAAGTAATTATTGAATATCCTGAGCTGCAAAATATTAGGTCCTGGATGCTTAAAACAGAAGATGCCCACGGTTTATATAAAAAGTTTGGATTCGATAAACCTGAAAAGGTTTATCGAATTATGGAATACCGACCGATCAAAAAGTAAAAAAGTGCTATTTCTTTTTATCTATAATTTGATTTTTAAAATTTTAATTAAATATCTTTGTTTATGGATTTAATTCTACTTATTTCAATCATTATCGGAATTATTTTAATAACAGTCGGATTTATCGGATGTATTATTCCGGGTCTGCCCGGACCGCCATTTGCGTTTCTTGCTTTACTTTTATTAAAACTTGTAGAAACCTCAATGTTTACTTCTGATTTTCTTATAACAATGGGTTTAATAACTGTAGGTGTTTATTCTCTTGATTATCTGCTTCCGATTTTCGGGGCAAAAATGTTTAAAGCATCTAAACAGGGAATATGGTTTTCAATTATTGGAATGTTAATTGGAATATTTTTCTTCCCTCCATTCGGAATGATTTTAGGACTGCTTTTAGGTGCAATAATTGGTGAACTTATTGCGGGCAAAGCACATCAAGAAGCTATAAAAATTGGAATTGTATCATTTATTTTTAGTCTTTTCGCGATTTTAATTAAAATAGTTTTAACCGGTGTTATGGCATTTTATTTTATTGAAGCAGTAGCTGTTTATTATGTATAATAAGTTAATATGAAAAAAATATTACTCTTTATATTTGTGGTTTTTGCTTTTTACAACTGTGAAGATTCCGTAAAAAAAATGTTTTAACGTCAAGTATTACCGATGATCTCTACAAACAATTTCAATTTGAAAAACCGCCTGAAAGAATTATTACATTAGCACCAAACCTAACAGAAATTGTTTTTAAACTTGGTGTTGAGAATAAATTAGTGGGTAACACAAAATATGGTAATTACCCCGATTCAGCAAAAAACATTACTAACGTTGGGGATTTACTAACTGTTGATTTGGAAAAGATTGTTTTGCTCAATCCCGATTTAATATTTATAACTGTTGAGGGCAACTCAAAATCCGATTACCAAAAATTACTTGATCTGGGAATGAAAGTTTTTGTATCAAATCCGAGAAATTTTAGTGGGATAAAAAAAACTTTATCGGATATGGCTAAAATTTTTAACAAAGAGAAATTAGCAGATTCTTTAATAAATAATTGGAATATAAGAATTGATAAAGTAAAAAATACACATCACTTAATTATTTCAAAAAAAGTACTGTTCCTAATTTCTATTAATCCGATTTTTACCGTTGGCGGTAATTCATTTATTAATGAAATATTAACTTTTAGCGGATTGAAAAATATTTATGCTGATTCCAAAATTAATTATCCGGTTTTAAATAGGGAAGAGATTGTTAAAAGAAATCCCGATTATATTTTGCTTTATAAAACAAATAGAAATGAAATAAATAAATTGCTTGAAATTTATCCGGAATGGAATACACTTTCTGCAGTAATAAATAACAGAGTATTTTTTATTGATGCGGATTTATTCAGCAGACCCGGTCCAAGATTTGTTGATGCTGTTGAAGAATTAAATAGATTGGTTTTACAGAAATAATTTTTACTTTGGTTCCCAATCCATTCCATCGCAAGGAATTGTTTCTTGAGTTGGGTGTTCATCGTACTTTAAACATAGTACGGCAGTTTCATCAAAATGTTTGCAGCTAGAGCAGAGTGTGTTGGTTATTACTTCGTTATGTTCTTCTCTAAAGAGTTTATATTGAATAACTGCCGGATGTATAACTATTCCGTAAATTGACATGGAAACAATCATCCACCAATATTTATACTCAATATATTCTGTTGCAATCCATAAAAGCGGAATTAGAATTGCTAAACGGATAAGTGTCCAATAAACAATTGCGCCCATAACTATTTACACTTTAATTATTGTCAAATTCAAACCAAATTGATTTTAGCTTTATATTAAGTTAATTTTAATATTCTTATTAAGCAATTAGAGATAAAAATAAGTTTAGAATTTACTATTACGAGGTTTAGTTGGATAAAACACAAAATAATGATTTTTCTCAGAGTAAAAATGTAAGCACTACATCGACCGATAATACTAAAGTTAAAAAAGAGACACCAAGACAAAACAATCCGGCGAAAAAACAGAAAAGATATTATTCGTCTAATCGGAGATATTATAATAAAAATAAGTCCAGTAAAACTGAGAGCAGTATACAAAATAGTAATTTAACTAAATTTCCATTTCGAAAAGTATCTGTACTTGTTCCACTGTTAAATGAAGAAGAATCTTTAAGAAAATTAACCAAGCAGATTATAACTGTTTTCGAAAATATTTCATCTGATTATGAAATATTTTTTGTTGATGACGGGAGTACCGATAAGTCGTTAAAAATTATTAAAGAATTAGCAAAATCAAATAATAAAATCAGATATATCAGTTTTAGAAAGAATTACGGTAAATCAGCCGCATTAAATATCGGGTTTAAAAATGTTACCGGTGATGTAGTTATTACAATGGATGCAGATCTCCAAGATGATCCTGCAGAAATACCAAATTTGCTTAAAGAACTGCAAAAAGGGTTCGACTTAGTATCAGGCTGGAAAAAGAGAAGACATGATCCATTTGTTAAAAAGTATTCATCACGTTTTTTTAATTATGTTACTAAAGTATTAACAGGTATAAAAATTCATGATTTTAATTGTGGGTTAAAAGCTTACAGAAAAGCAGTTGTAAAAAGTGTTAATATTCATGGAGAATTGCATCGCTATATTCCTGTTCTTGCCGATTGGAAAGGGTTCAGAATTTCAGAAGTTGTTGTTAAACATCATCCGAGAAGATATGGAAAAACAAAATTTGGAATTTCACGGTTTTTCAAAGGATTTATTGATTTAATCACTGTAATCTTTACAACAAGATATATCCAGCGCCCGCTGCACTTTTTCGGATTGTTAGGGGCA
The DNA here is from genome assembly GCA_024275455.1 of Bacteroidota bacterium. GTDB lineage: Bacteria > Bacteroidota > Ignavibacteria > Ignavibacteriales > Melioribacteraceae. The sequence goes on from JAJRZB010000154.1 coordinate 30,441, forward strand.
ATTTCATTTATAGTTGGTTTTACAATTGATGCATATTTATCCATTTTATGGTTTATGGATATAATAACTTTAAGCAACAGACCTTTACTTTATTTAGGTACAGTGCTGATTATTGTCGGTGTTCAATTTTTCTCACTTGGTTTAATCGGGGAAATGCTTGTCCATAATAATAAAAAAGAAGACACTTACGGAATAAAAGAAAAAAGATAAATTGAGTACTTCAATTATGGCTTTATACAACATTGAATTTAATATTTATAAATACAATTAATGAATATCTCAATTCTTTCACCGGCATTTCCGTTAAGAGG